>DASZXE010000717.1:0-7117 GCA_035546475.1 Kofleriaceae bacterium | reverse complement strand
TCGCAGCCGGTCTCGCCGTCGTGCGCGGCGCCACGGCATCGCTCGCCGTCATCGTCCGCGACGCCGCAGCCGGCCTTACCGTCATCCGCGGCGCGTCGGAACCCGCGGTCATCCGCCGCGCCTTCGCAGCCGGGCTCGCCGTCGTGCGCGGCGGCACGGCACCGCTCGCCGTCCACGTCCGCGCCTTCGCAGCCGGTCTCGCCGTCGTGCGCGGCGCCACGGCATCGCTCGCCGTCATCGTCCGCGACGCCGCAGCCGGCCTTGCCGTCATCCGCGGCGCGTCGGAACCCGCGGTCATCCGCCGCGGCTTCGCAGCCGGCCTCGCCGTCGGGCGCGGCGCCACGGCATCGCTCGCCGTCGTCCGCGGCGCCGCTGCCGCGGGCGCCGGTGGAGCCTTCGGTGGTCGTCGCGCGCGCGCCACGCCGCTTCGTATCACGCGTCCGCCGGCAGCCGTGAGCGGCGGACGGTCCGCTCGCGATCAGCGGCGAAGGCTCGCGAGCACCCGTGCTCGCTCGCGCCGCACCGCCCGGCCGCCGAAAACGCCGCGAGCGGCCGGGTGGGCCGCTCGCCTGCGTCGACTTCCAGGGTTCCGGCGAAGGTGGAGCGGACGGGCTCTTACCCGCCGCGACCGCCGCCAGCTCGGCTGTCAGTCCTCCATGTCGTGGCCGTGGCCGCCGCCCGCCGGCTTCTCTTCCTTCTTCGGCTTCTCCGCGATCAGCGTCTCGGTGGTGAGCATCAGGCCCGACACCGAGGCGGCGTTCTGGAGCGCGGTGCGCACGACCTTGGTCGGATCGATGACACCGTTCGCGATCAGGTCCTCGTAGTCGAGCTTCGCGGCGTTGAAGCCGAAGCCGCCCTCGCCGTCCTTGACCTTCGACACGACGATCGAACCGTCGACGCCGGCGTTCTGCGAGATCTGGCGCAGCGGCTCCTCGAGGGCGCGGCGCACGATGTTGACGCCGTAGCGGCGGTCGTCCGTGAACGTCAGCTTGTCGAGCGCGGCGATCGACCGGATGAGCGCGACGCCGCCGCCGGGGACGATGCCCTCCTCGACCGCGGCGCGGGTGGCGTGCATCGCGTCCTCGACGCGCGCCTTCTTCTCCTTCATCTCGACCTCGGTGGCCGCGCCGACCTTGATGACGGCGACGCCACCGACCAGCTTCGCCAGCCGCTCCTGCAGCTTCTCGCGGTCGTAGTCCGACGAGGTCTCCTCGATCTCGCGGCGGATCGTCTTCACCCGGCCGTCGAGCGCCTCCTTCTTGCCGGCGCCCTCGACGATCGTCGTGTTGTCCTTGTCGACGACGATCCGCTTCGCGCGGCCCAGGTCGTTGAGCGTCACGTTCTCCAGCTTGAGGCCGAGGTCCTCCGTGATCGCCTGGCCGCCGGTCAGGATCGCGATGTCCTGCAGCATCGCCTTGCGGCGGTCGCCGAAGCCGGGCGCCTTGACCGCGCACACGTTGAGCGTGCCACGCAGCTTGTTGACCACCAGGGTCGCCAGCGCCTCGCCGTCGATGTCCTCGGCGATGATCACCAGCGGCCGGCCGGCCTTCGCCACCTGCTCCAGCACCGGGAGCAGGTCCTTCATGTTCGAGATCTTCTTCTCGTGCGCGAGGACGAAGGCGTCGTTCATGACCGCCTCCATGCGCTCGCTGTCGGTGACGAAGTACGGCGACAGGTAGCCGCGGTCGAACTGCATGCCCTCGACGACGTCGAGCTCGCTGTTCAGCGTCTTCGCCTCCTCGACCGTGATCACGCCCTCCTTGCCGACCTTCTCCATCGCCTCGGCGATCATGTTGCCGATCGCCTCCTCGCCGTTCGCGGAGATGGTGCCGACCTGCGCGATCTCCTTGTGGTTCTTCGTCTCCTTGGACAGACCACGGAGGTGCTCGATCACCGCGCCGACGGCGGCATCGATGCCGCGCTTGAGGTCCATCGGGTTCAGGCCGGCGGCGACCAGCTTGGCGCCCTCGTTGTAGATGGCCTGGGCCAGCACGGTCGCCGTGGTGGTGCCGTCGCCGGCGACGTCGGAGGTCTTGGACGCGACCTCCTTCACCATCTGCGCGCCCATGTTCTGGAACTTGTTCTCGACCTCGACCTCCTTCGCGACCGTGACGCCGTCCTTGGTCACGGTCGGGGAGCCCCAGGACTTCTCGATGACGACGTTGCGGCCACGCGGGCCGAGGGTGACCTTCACCGCGTTGGCGAGCAGGTTGAGACCCTTGGCGATCTCGGCGCGAGCGGCGGTGGAGAAGACGATTTCCTTGGCGGCCATTGCTGATTCCTCGTGCTTTCTGAGGTGACTTGCGAAGCGGGTGGGAGCGACCGGTGACTAGCTGAGGACCGCGAGCAGGTCGTCCTCGCGCATGATCAGGTGCTCCTCACCGTCGATCTTGACCTCGGTGCCGCTGTACTTGGAGAACAGGACCCGGTCGCCGGCCTTGACCTCGAGCGAGATCAGCTTGCCGTCCTTGTCGCGCTTGCCAGCGCCGACGGCGACGACCGTGGCCTGGATGGGCTTCTCCTTGGCGGTGTCGGGGATGAACAGGCCGCCGGCGGTCTTCGACTCTTCCTCGAGCCGCTTGACCAGGATGCGATCGTGGAGCGGGCGAATCTTCATGACGTGGGTTCTCCGGATGGTCGAACGGGTTGGTTCCGCGGTCGGACGTGTGCTTGTCGCCGACGCGCGCTACGTATAGTCACGCGCGCTCGCGTTGGCAACCCCCGATGGCGAGTGCTAACAATCGTCGAGAAATCCAGTAATGGTAAAGGCTTGCGACGCGGGCAGGGGCCTGGGCCCACGGGTCGCGAGGCCGGCTCGACCCGAGACGATGTGGCGGCGTCGTGGTAAAGCGGTCCCGCGATGGCGCTGACGGATTACGAGAAGTACATCCGCACCGAGGAGCTCCTGGCCCTGCAGAAGCCCGCCGCGGACCTGACGTGCCACGACGAGTTGCAGTTCCAGGTGGTGCACCAGGCCGCCGAGCTGTGGATGAAGCTCGTCGAGCACGAGCTGCACTTCGTGTGCGATCGCCTGGCCGCCGACGACGCGATCCGCGCGATGACCCACCTCGGGCGGGTCGCGCGCATCCAGCGCGTCCTCCTCCAGCAGCTCGACCTGCTCGACACGATGGCGCCGAGCGACTACATGACGATCCGCACCGGCCTCGGCCGCGGCTCGGGACAGGAGTCGCCGGGGTTCCGCACGATGCTGCGCCTGCCCGGCGAGCTGGTCTGGCCGGCGTTCGCCGCCTTCCTCGAGCGGCAAGGCGCGACGCTCCGCGAGCTGTACGAGCACCCGCACGAGCGGCCGCTGCTGTTCCAGCTCTGCGAGGCGCTCGTCGAGTACGACCAGCTCCTGCAGCTCTGGCGGCAGCGTCACCTGATGCTGGTCTACCGGATCATCGGCGCCGGCACGCCGTCGCTCAAGGGCAAGCCGTCCGACCTGCTCGCCCACGGGTTGAAGCAGCGCTTCTTCCCGAAGCTGTGGGACGTGCGCGACGAGCTGTTCGCCGAGTGGACCGCCTCGATGCACAGCGCCGGCAAGGACCACGGCTACCACGGCTGAGCGCGGCCGCTCCGGGGGTGGGCCGCCGGTCGCGCGCCACCGACGTATAAAGGAGGGGACATGACCCTCACCGACGACCCGCTCTTGGCCTGGCGGTCCCGCTTCCCCGCGCTCGAGAAGTGCGTCCACATGATCTCGCACTCGCTCGGCTGCGTCCCGGCGCAGGCCGAGGAGGACCTCGCGGAGTTCTACGACCTGTGGGCGACCCGATCGATCACGGCCTGGGAGGAGTGGATCCCGGAGGTCGGCCGGGCGGCGGCCCGCCTCGAACGGCTGCTGTCGGCGCCGGCCGGCTCGGTCACGATGCACCAGAACGTCTCGACGGTGATGTCGGTGCTCGCGTCGTGCTTCGACTACGCGGCGCCGCGCAACCGCGTCGTCTACGAGAGCCTGATGTTCCCCACCGTCTCGTACGTGTGGAAGGCGGAGGAGCGGCGCGGCGCCGTGGTCGAGGTCGTGCCGTCGGCGGACGGCACCACCGTCGACGCCGACGCGATGTGCGCGGCGATCGACGAGCGCACGCTGCTGGTGCCGCTGCAGCACGTCGTGTTCGGCTCCGGCTTCATCCAGGACGTGAAGAAGATCGCCGCGCGCGCGGCCGCGGTCGGTGCGCACGTCATCCTCGACTGCTACCAGTCGATCGGCACGATCCCGATCGACATCGTCGACCTCGGCGTGTCGTTCGCGTGCGGTGGCTCGGTGAAGTACCTGTGCGGCGGGCCGGGCGCCGGCTGGCTGTACGTGCGGCCCGACCTGATCGAGGAGTTCGAGCCGCGGGTGACCGGCTGGTTCGGCAACGCGCACCCGTTCGCCTTCACGATGCCTGGCCAGACCTACGCCGACTCGATCATGCGCTACCTCGGCGGCACGCCGGCGATCGCGCCGCTCTACCAGGCGCGCGCCGGCCACACGATCGTCGGCGAGATCGGCGTGACCGCGATCCGCGACAAGTCGCTCGTGCTCACCGGCCGCGCGATCGGCTGGATCGACGAGCTCGGCTTCACGCTGTCGAGCCCGCGCTCGGCGGAGCGGCGCGGCGGCTCGGTGGTCTTCGACTTCGTCGGTGCCGCCGACGTCTGCCGCGAGCTCAACCGGCGCCGCTTCTTCTGCGACTACCGGCCCGGCGTCGGCATCCGGATCGCGCCGCACTTCTACAGCAAGGCGGAGGAGGTCGACCTGTTCTTCGCCGAGCTGAAGGCCATCCGCGGCTGACACGCGCGGCGGCAGGCGGCAGAGGCCGTCGGCGGGCAGCGCGTCGCGCAGGCAGTCCGCGCGCGCCTCGCACGGGCCGAGCAGGCAGGCGGTGATGCGATCGAGCGTGCGGTCGGCGAGCCAGCGCCAGCCCGCAGCGTCGCAATCGATCGAGAGCGGGCAGCGGCGGCCGGCGCGGCACGTCTCGATCATGGTGTCGAGCGCGTCGCTCGGCGGCGGGTCGACACCGCCGACCGGCGCGCCGGCGGCCCAGGCGGTGGCCCACTCCTCGCGCCAGCGGCCGAGCCAGTCGGTGCAGGCGTCGACGCAGGCGGCCGTGCAGTGGGTGCCGGTGCAGCGGACGTCGCAGCGTCCGTCGTCGCACGCGCGCGCGCACGCGGCGTGACGCGCGCCCGCCGGCAGCGGCTCGCCGCGCGGCCAGTCGGCGCAGGCGGCGACGATCGAGATGAGCGAGAGCGCCAGACCGGTGGCGCGGATGATCGATCGCAGGAGCTGCAGGGGCGTGCGCATGGTCGTTGTCGCGGGCCAGCACGCGTCGTGCCAGCCGCAAGCGCGCGAGGCGCCGTCGGGAGTGTCCGGCATCCGGCCAGTCGTGTCCGGCATCCGGCCAGTCGTGTCCGGATACCGGACAGAGCAGATCCCGGGATCGGCGCGTTCGTGATCGCCGCTGTCAGACCGATCGCTAGGATGTTCGCGGTGCCCCTTCGTACGTCCTTGCTCGAAACGAACTCCCCTCCGTGTGGATCGCCTCCCGATCGCGGAGGTCGCGCCGCTGCCACCGTCGGCCATGGTGGGGAATGGACCGCCGCGAGCTGGGCCGGACTGCGGACGGGCGGACGGTGTACGTGCACACGCTGCGCAACCGGCGCGGCATGGAGGTGGACATCGGCGACTTCGGCGCCCGCGTCGTGGCGATCCGCGTGCCCGATCGTCCGCGCGCGGCGCTGTGCCTCGAGACCCAGCACTTCCCCGACTCGCCCAACCAGCCGTCCTTTCCGTCGACCGTGCTGCGACCCGGCGAGAGGTACCGGTCGAGGACGATCTACCGCTTCTCGACCCGGTGACGGCGGTTGCCGCGCGGCCGGGTCAGACGCGCGCGCGGCGGCGGATCTGCGCGACGCCGTCGACGAGCAGCACGATCCAGCTCGCGGCGACGCCGCTGCCCACGACCTGACCGAAGACGTGCGGATCGGCGACCGCGGCGATGGTCGCGATCGGCGTCAGCACGCAGACGGCTGCGCTCACCTGATGGTGTCTGCGCTCGCCGGGCCACAGCGCGCCGGCGGCGGCCGCGCCGGCACCACCCAGCGCAAGCCACTTCACGCCGGTGGCCCACGGGAGGATGGCCATCCACCTCGACGTCGGATCGAGCGCGGGTGTGAGCCCGAGCAGACACGCGTTCTCGACGAGGTCGGCGGCCGCCGCGAGCACGGCGAAGGCGATGCCGGCGGTGGCGAGCGGGCGGCCGCGGCGGCGCAGGCCGACGAACGCCGCGCCGATGAAGATGGTGTAGGCGGGGATGAACAGCGCGAGGTCGACGTGGTTCGCGGTGTCCATCCGCGAGATCATGCTGCGGTGGCAGGACCCGTGGTCGGCGCCGAAGATCGCGTCGAGATCCTTGCCCGAGCGCGCCAGCTCGAACGCGATGATCGGCGGATAGGTCGACGGCAGGTCGCCGCATGGCATCGGCCGCGTGACGAGCGAGAGCGAGGCGAGGACGATCACGAGCACGCCGGCGGCGACGCTCACCAGGTGCGCGCGCCGGACCCGGCGGACGGCGATGTCCCGGCTGTCCACCGTCGAGGGCACCCGCTCCTCCATCGATGCGATCGTACCCCCGGCGCCGGAGGGCGGCGACCCCCGCCGCCTGCGACCGATCGTCCGCGGCGGCTGCGCGGCGGCGCGCAGCCCGCGCCGGGGACCGCGATGCCGTGCCGTTCAGCCGGGCGGCCGGCGCGAGGCGAGCGACGCCGGATCGAGGCCGAACGAGCGGGCGATGGCCAGGAGCTGGGCGAACGCGGAGGCGATCGGGTGAGCCGGACCGCCATCCACGCCGCCGAGCTGCGTGTAGTGGATCTCGCCGAACGACTGCTGGAACGCCGATGCGAGCGCGGGCAGGCCGACGGTGACGAGCGCCTGCTGGAGACGGTCGGCGGCGCCGAGCGCGTCGATCTCGGCGAGGCGGCGGCGCTGCGCGGCGTCGAGCTCGGCGGCGCGGGCGGCCTGTGCAGCGTCGCGCTCGCGCAGCTCGAGCGCCAGCGTGGCGTCGCGCTCGCGCAGCTCGAGGGCGAGGGCCGTCTCGGTGCGGCGGCGCTCGTGCTCGGCGGCCTGGACCTGCGC
>DASZXE010000716.1:0-11294 GCA_035546475.1 Kofleriaceae bacterium | reverse complement strand
GCGACGACGAGCGCCGCGCCGACCCGCGCCGGCGGGGCCAGGACGACCCGGCCGCGCTCGCCGCGGGCGAGGCGGAACGCGATCGTGGACAGCCCGCCGCCGCCGGGCGCCTCCGGCACCGGCACCGCCTCCAGCACCAGCGGATACCGCCGCAGGTGGTCGCGGATCGCGTCGGGCGCCCCGGTCGCCACCACCAGCACCAGCTCGTCGACGAGCTCGATCCACCGCCGGGTCGGTCCGGCGACGTGGACCGCGGCCGCGTCCCGCGACGCCGCCAGGTACTCCGCCAGCGTGCGGCTCGCCTGCCGCGCGTCGACGAGGACCATCGGCCCGTCGCCGCGCTGGTGGCGCTCGCGCAGGGCCGCCAGCAGCTTCGCCTCGCTCGCCGGGCCGAACCCCGGCACCTCGCGCGCGCGCCCGGCCTCGACCATCGCGGTCAGCTCGTCGAGGTCCGCCGGCGCCAGCCGCTCGACGAGCACGCGCGCCTTCTTCAGCCCGAGCCCGGGGAGCTGCGCCAGCTCGACGATCGTGCGCGGCCACTTCTCGCGCAGCCGCTCGAGCGCCCGCAGCGAGCCGCGCTCGAGCAGCTCCTTCACCGCCGCGGCGATCGAGGTGCCGACGCCGGGCAGCTCGGTCAGCGTCTCGTCGGCGACCCGCCGCTCGAGGTCGTGGATCGCCTCGAGCGTGCGCGCCGCCGTCTCGTACGCCTTCGCGCGGTAGCCGTCGCCCTCGAGCCGCAGGTAGACCGCCAGCTCGCGCAGCGTGGCGGCGATGGTGACGGCGTCCATGGCCAACCATGCCTCGCGACGCCCGCTCGGTCCACGCCGTCGATGCCGGCCGCCGCGGCGCCGTGGTACGCGATGGCATGGCTGCCCTGGAGTTCGACCCCGACGCCGCTGCCCTCCCCGACGGCGGCATCTACGGCCTGCCGTTCACGCCGGAGGAGTCGCGCGTCGTCCTCGTCCCGGTGCCGTGGGACGCGACGACGTCGTACCGGCGCGGCACCGCCGACGGCCCGGCCGCGATCCGCGCGGCGTCGGGGCAGATCGACCTGCTCGACGTCGAGACCGGCACGCCGTACCGCGCCGGCATCGCGATGCTCGACGAGTCGCCCGAGCTGCTCGCCTGGAACCTCGAGGGCCGCGCCCTCGCCGATCCGGTGATCGCCGCCGCCGGCCGCACCCACGGCGACCCCGCGCTCGAGCAGGCGGTCGCCGACGTCAACGCGCTGTCGGCGCGCGTCGACGCCTGGGTCGCGCGCGAGACCGAGCGCTGGCTCGCCGCCGGCAAGCTGGTCGGCATCGTCGGCGGCGATCACTCGGTGCCGTTCGGCGCGATCGCCGCCGTCGCGCGGCGCCACCCGGGCCTCGGCGTGCTGCACGTCGACGCCCACGCCGATCTGCGCGACGCGTACGAGGGCTTCACCGGCTCGCACGCGTCGATCATGCACAACGTCGTCCATCGCATCCCCGAGGTCGCGCGGCTCGTGCAGGTCGGCATCCGCGACCTGTGCGAGGCCGAGGACGAGCTCGTCCGCCGTTCGGACGGCCGCATCGTCGCCCACTTCGAGGCCGAGGTCCGCGCCGAGCTGCTCGCCGGCGGCACCTGGGCCGCGCGGGTCGCGTCGATCGTCTCGGCGCTGCCCGCCGACGTCTACCTCTCGTTCGACATCGACGGCCTCGATCCGACCCTGTGCCCGCACACCGGCACGCCGGTGCCGGGCGGCCTGTCGTTCGCGGAGGCGACGTACCTGATCGGCGCCGTCGCGCGCAGCGGCCGCCGCATCGTCGGCTTCGATCTGACCGAGGTCGCGCCCGGCCCCGACGGCGACGAGTGGGACGCCAACGTCGGCATGCGGCTCCTCTACAAGATGATCGGCTGGGCGCTCGTCTCGAACGGCCTCGCACCCGCCCGCGCGCCGCTCACTCGGGCGAGATGATGCCGCAGGCGACCGCGCTGCCGATCTTGCCGTGCTTGTCGGCGTGCAGCACCAGCGCGTGACCGACGATCGAGCCCTCGCCATCGAGCGGCGTGGCCCCGTTCTCCAGGTCGACGCTCGGCATGTCGGTCTTCGTCGCCACCAGCAGGTTCGACTCGGTGAGGTCGACCATCGCGACGCCCGCCTTGGCGGCCTTCGCCCCGCAGTCGGTGCCCTGGTGCACGACCAGGTGGTAGCTGCCCTTCTTCAGCTTCTCGATCGCCGCCGCCGAGCGCACGTGCGTCGACTCGCCCTCGGTCTGCACGAACGCGATCTGGAACGACGGCATCTTCACGCCCTTGATCGGCACCAGCTCGGCGGAGGCCTGCCACTGCTGCGGCGGGGGCGGCGGCTCGGGGTCGGGCGCCGGCGCCGGCTCCGTCTCCTCGACGGCGGGAGTGGTGGCGGGCATCGGGTCCACGGGGGCGGGCGTGGCCGGCTTGGGCTTGCTGCCGCCGCAACCGGCGAGCACGAGGGCGGGGATGATCGACGCGAGATGACGCTTCACGGGGCTCCTTGCAGCCTCTCCGGACGGAGGCCAACCGTCAGCGCAAGAGCACGTCTCGCGCCAGCTCGAAGGCCGCGGAATCATGACGGCGGCCGCCACGATCGGGCCGCCACCATGGCATTCCGCCATGGTCGTCATCGCAACTCGCCATGGTCGGCGGGCGCGGGCGCGGACGGGCCCGCCGGCGCCGGCGGCGTCTCCAGCGCGCGCTCGCCGCCGCCGACCCACGAGTAGCGCAGCGCCGCCGCGACGAGGATCGCCACCAGGAGCACCACGACGATGCTCAGCAGCTCGGGGCCACCGGACAGCCGGCCCCGGCGATCGTCGACATCGGGCACGGGCGTCGACCAAGCACGCGTCGTACCAGCGCCACGTCAGCCGGCCTGATCGCGCCCGCCGCGCCGCCGCCGGTGGATCGTCGAGACGTCGACGCCGAGGATCTCGGCCGCGCGCGTCTTGTTCCCGTCGCAGCGGGCCAGGACCCACTCGAGGTACTCGTCCTCGAGCTGGCGGAGGGTCGGCATCTGATCGCGCGCGATCCGGAACGGCTCCTGCGGCGCGATCCACGCCGGCCCGAGCCCCGCCAGGTGGCTCACGTCGAGCTCCGCCTGGTCGCCGGTGACGACGAGCCGCTCGATCAGGTTCTCCAGCTCGCGCACGTTGCCGAGCCAGCGGTGGCGCGCCAGCGCGGTGACCAGGCTCGGCGCCAGCCGCTCGACCGGCGAGTGCGGGTTGCGCTCGCGCGACCTGCGCAGGAAGTGCTCGGCGAGCAGCGGGATGTCCTCGGGATGATCGCGCAGCGCCGGCACGACGATCGGCACGACGCTGAGCCGGTAGTAGAGATCGTGGCGCATCGCCCCGCTCGCGACCCGCTCCTCGAGGTCGTGGTGGGTCGCGGCGACCAGGCGGACGTCGATGCGGCGGCTCTCGTCGCTGCCGACCGGGCGCACCTCGCCGAGCTGCACGACCCGCAGGAGCTTCGCCTGCAGCGGCGGCGCCATGTCGCCGATCTCGTCGAGGAAGAGGGTGCCGCCGTCGGCCTCGACGAACAGGCCGGCGCGCGCCGCGGTGGCGCCGGTGAACGCGCCGCGCACGTGGCCGAACAGCTCGCTCTCGAGCAGGTGCTCGGGCAGCGCGGTGCAGTTGACGGCGACGAACGGCGCCGCGCGGCGCGGGCTGGTGTCGTGGAGCGCGCGCGCCACCAGCTCCTTGCCGGTGCCGCTCTCGCCCCGGATCATCACCGGCGACGGCGACGGCCCGACCCGGCGGATCAGCGCGTAGAGCGCGACCATCGGCGCGCTGCGGCCGACCAGCGCGTCGAGGCCGGTCGGCGGGATCGCCGCGCGCAGGCTGCGGTTCTCGCGGCCGAGCCGGCGCGTCGTCAGCGCGCGCTCGGCGTGCAGGCGCAGCTCGTCGAGGCGGAGCGGCTTGGTCAGGTAGTGCCAGGCCCCGCGCCGCATCGCCTCGATCGCGGAGTCGATCGCGCCGAACGCCGTCATCACGATCACCGGCACCTCCGGATCGATCGCCCGCGCGGCGTCGACGACGTCGAGGCCGTCGACGCCGGTCATCCGCAGGTCGGTGATGACGAGGTCTGGCATCGACGCGCGCATCGCGGCGACCGCCGCCGCGCCGCCGTCGGCGACCTCGCAGCGCCAGTCGGCGGCCTCCAGGTGCTCCGCCACCACCCGCGCCATCTCGACGTGGTCGTCGACGACCAGGACGGTCGGGCCCGTCCTCGCCGCGGTCGTGGTCCTGCTCATGCTTGTCGCTCCTCGCGTGCGTCGTGCGCCGGCCAGGTGATGCGGACGGTGGTGCCGGCGCCGGGCCGGCTGTCGAGCTCGAGCTCGCCTTCGTGACGGCGGACGAGCTGCGCCACCACCCACAGGCCGAGGCCGGTCCCCTGGCCCCGCTTCTTGGTGGTGAAGAACGGATCGAAGATCTGCGCGCGGCTCTCCGCGGGCACGCCGACCCCGTCGTCGACGACCTCGAGGACGAGGTGGCGGTCGTCGGCGGCGCGGCGCGCGCGCAGCTCGACCTTGCCGCCGCGCAGGCAGGCGTCGAGCGCGTTCATCGTCAGGTTGACCAGCACCTGCTGGAGCTGGCCGGGGTCGGCGCGCAGCGGCGGCAGGTCGGCGGCGCCGTCGGTGGTCATCGTGATGCCGCGCTTGCCGGCCTCGGCGGCGAGCAGGTTGGCGACCGCGTCGAGCGCCGCCGCGGCGTCGACCGGCTGCACCAGCGGCGCCTGCGGCCGCACGTAGTCGAGGAGCTGGCTGATGAGGCGGCTCACGTGATCGATCTGGTCGATGATGACCTGCTGGCCGTGCGCCTGCGGGTGCTCGCTGCCCAGGCGCGCGACGGCGACCTCGGCGCGGCCGCGGATGATGCCGAGCGGCGTGCCGATCTCGTGGGCGATGCCGGCGGCGAGCTGGCCGGCGGTCGCCAGCTTCTCGGCGCGGGCGAACCGATCGGCCTGGCGCACGCGCTCGTGCAGCGCGGCGGCGCGGCGCGCGTTCCACACGAAGTAGGCCGACAGCGAGATGAGGAGCAGCGCGATCACCGCGCCGCCGAGCGCCATCCGGCGGACCAGCGTGCGCTCCTGGTCGCGCAGCGACGCCGTCGACGACACCAGCGCGATCGACCAGGGCTCGCCGCCCTCGACCTGGACCGGCACGGTGACGCCGACCGCGGTCTCGCGCGGCAGGCCGAGCCGCGCCGCCTCGGCGGCGCCGATCGTCACCATCGCGCGCTCGCGGCCGCGCACCTCGTCGAGCAGGCGGGCGAGCCCGGGCGACGCCCGATCGCCGGCGGCGACCCGCCGCGCCGCCGCCGCCAGCGTCGGATCGCTCGACGGCGCCGGCAGGCCGTGCACGCCGAGGACGAGCAGCGCCGACGCCGGGTCCTCGAGCAGCTTCAGGCGGGCGAGCAGCGGCCCCATGTCGACGACGATCGCGACCACGAGGCCGGTGCCGACGTCGCTGCGCGCGCAGACCCGGTACCACGACTCCGGCCGATCGAGGTCGAGGTCGCCGAGCGGCCGCGACGTCAGGAAGACGCCCGGCTCGGCGCGCGCGGCGGCGATGGTGGCGGCGAGCGTCGGCGCGGCGCGCGCGATCGCCGGCGACGCGCTGGCCGGGTCGGTGACCTGCGCGAGCACGGTGCCGTCGGCGGCCTGCGCCTCGATCGCCAGGTACTCGCGGGTGATGGCGGCGATCGCGTGCAGCTCGCGCTCGCGCACCTCCGGCGAGCCGGCCTGGGCGGCGAGCGCCGCGGCGAGCTGGAGATCCTCGCCGATCTTCTCGATGTCGTTGCCGAGGTCGAGCGCCGCCTGGTCGAGGCGGTGCATCTTGTCGCGCGCGTACTCGGCGTGGATCGCGCGGCGGTCGCGGTCGAGCACGCGCGAGCCGAGCGCGATGAGGCCGCCGAGGACCACCACCAGGCCGATCGCCGCGATGACGAGGTGACTCCGCTGCAAGGTGCGCCTTGGCCTCTTCGGCCTCCTGGGCCTCGGTGCCATGCGGGGGCCGCGCTGTCAACGCCGGCGGCGGACCCCGGCGCGTCCGCGCGGCCGGGCGACCGTCTATGCTCGCGCGCACCGTGACCCATGATCAGCAGCCCGATCTCCCGTCGGCCGTCGCCGACGAGCTGCCGGTGGGCGTGTGGGTGGCGCGGGCGCCGACCGGCGAGTTCCTCTACGCCAACCGCCGCTTCCAGGAGATCATGGGGATGGCGGCGCGCGACGACGTCGCCGCCGGCGAGTACGCCGCGCCGTACGGCATCCACGACCTCGACGGCAACCCGTACCCCGAGGAGCGCATGCCGTTCGTGCAGGCGCTGCGCGCGGGCACCACCGTCACCGTCGACGACATCGTCATCCACCGCACCGACGGCGTGCGGGTCTACATCCGCGCGTTCGCCAAGCCGGTGCGCGACGGCACCGGCGCGATCACGCACGTCATCATCGCGTTCATCGACATCACCCGCGAGGTCACCGCCGAGCGCGGCCGCGCCGAGAGCGAGCGCCGCCTGCACCTCGCGCAGCGGATGGAGGCGATCGGCAACCTGGCCGGCGGCGTCGCCCACGACTTCAACAACCTGCTGGCCGCGCTCAAGCTGCTGGCCGCCAGCGTGCGCCACGGCGAGGAGGACCCCGACCGGCTGTCCGCGCTCGCCGGCATCGACGAGCTGACCGACCGCGCGGCGTCGCTGACCCGCAGCCTGCTCGGCTTCGCCGGCCGCGGCACCCACCTGTCGGCGCCGGTCGGGCTGAACCCGATGGTCACCGGCCTCGCCGAGATCTTCCGGCGCACGCTGGTCGGCGTCGCCGACGTCCACACCCGGCTGGAGGCGCCGGGCGACGCGGTCGTCATCGGCGATCGCGCGCAGCTCGAGCAGGTCGTGATGAACCTGGTCGTCAACGCGCGCGACGCGGTGGCGGCGAGCGGCGCCCACGGCACCATCACGGTCGTGACCCGCGCCGTCGAGCTCGCCGAGGGCGACGCCGCCGAGGTCGGCCCCGGCCGCTGGATGATGCTCGAGGTGATCGACGACGGGCCCGGCATCCCGGCGGCGCTGCGCGAGCGGGTCTTCGAGCCGTACTTCACCACCCGCACGCAGGGACCGATCCGCGGCACCGGCCTCGGGCTCGCCACCGTCTTCGGCGTCGTCGAGCGCCACGGTGGCCGCGTGTTCGTCGACGACGCGCCGGGCGGAGCGGGCGCGCTCCTCCGCGTCTACCTGCCGGCCGCCGACGCGGCGCGCGTCCAGGCGGAGCCGGCGGCCCGGCGGCGCGGCGTCGTGCGCGGGACCGGCACGGTGCTGATCGTCGACGACGAGCCGCTGGTGCGCACCGGCATGGCGCGCGCGCTGCGGATCGCCGGCTACCAGGTCGTCGAGGCGGCGTCGGGCCGCGAGGCGATCGACCGCTTCCGCGACGCGGCCGGCGCCTTCGACGCGGTCGTGCTCGACCTGGTGATGCCGGGGATGAGCGGGCGCGCGACGTACCAGGCGCTGCGCGCGATCCGGCCCGAGGTCGCCGTGCTCATGGTCTCGGGCTTCGACGCCGACGGCGACGTCCAGGCGGTGCTCGACCTCGGCGTGCGCGCCTTCCTCGCCAAGCCGTGCAGCCTGCAGGACCTGTCGGCCGCGGTCGCCGGCATCCTCAGGGGAGCGTGAACCAGATCGTCGCGCCCTGACCGACGGTGGCCTCGGCGCCGATGCGGCCGCCGTGGCGCTCGATGACGCGGCGGACGGTGGCGAGGCCGATGCCGGTCCCCTTGAACTCCGCCTCTCCGTGCAGCCGCTGGAACGGCGCGAACAGCTTGCCGGCGAACTGCATGTCGAAGCCGGCGCCGTTGTCGCGCACGAAGTAGCGGCGGGCGCCGCCGGTGCCGGTGGCGCCGACCTCGACGCGCGGGTGCGGCGTGCGGCCGGTGAACTTCCACGCGTTGCCGAGCAGGTTCTCGAGGACGATCTGCATCATGCGGCGGTCCGCGGAGACGTGCAGGCCGGGCGCGATCACGATCTCGACCGCGCGCGCCGGCTCGGCGCGGCGCAGGTCGCCGACCACGGCCTCGGCGAGCGCCGACAGGTCGACGCGCTGGCGGGTCAGCTCGGCGCGGCCGATCCGCGACAGCTCCAGCATGTCGTCGATCAGCTCGTTCATCCGGCGGACGCCGTCGCGCACGTAGCGGAGGAACTTCTGGCCGTCGGCGTCGAGCAGCGCGCCGTAGTCCTCGGCGAGCGCGTAGGCGAAGCCGTCGATCGCGCGCAGCGGCGCCCGCAGGTCGTGCGAGACCGAGTAGCTGAACGCCTCGAGCTCGGCGTTCTTGCGCTCGAGCTCGTCGACGAGCGCGGCGCGGGTGTCGGCCAGCTCGCGGGCGGCGCGCGCCTCGGTCGCCGCGATCTCGCGGGCGAGCAGCTGGTCGCGCGCGCGCCGGCTCTCGTCCTCGAGCTGCTTGCGGCGGAGCTGGGCGCGCACGCGCGCGGTCAGCACCTCGAGCGCGCCCGAGCGGGCGATCGCGTCGTCGGCGCCGGCGGCGAGCGCGTCGAGCATCGGCGCGCGGTCGGCGGCGGTGAGCACGATGACCGGGATGTCGCGCACGACCGGCGCGGCCTTGATGCGGCGGCAGGTCTCGAGCGCGCCGAGCAGGCCGCCGGTCGCGTCGTCGAGCAGGATGCAGTCGACGCCCTGCACCGCGAGCAGCTCGAGCGCCTCCTCGCCGGAGCGGGCGGCGATGACCTCGTTGCCCTCGGCGCGGAGGGTGTCGGCGAGCACCTCCGGGTCGCCGGCCGGATCGCCGGCAACCAGGATGCGGCGCGGGCCGGCCAGGCTGGCGGTGGCCGCCGGCGACGCCGCGCGGGTGCCGCGCAGCGCGGCGGCGAGGCGGGCGAGGACGACGTCGGTGTCGGCCTGCTTGCGGAGGAAGGCGTCGGCGCCGGCGTCGAGCGCGCGCAGCTCGGCGTCGTGCTCGTCGGAGCCGGTCAGCAGGAGGCACGGCGTGCCGCGCAGCGCGGCGTCGAGGCGGATGCGGCGGATCACGGTCGGCCCGTCGATGCCGGGCAGGTGGCCGTCGACGATGATGGCGCTCGGCCGCCGGTCGGCGGCGAGCCGCAGGCCCTCCTCGCCGGTGCCGGCGACCAGCACCTGGTAGCCGGCGGCCTCGAGCAGCTCGCCGATGCGCGCGCGGAAGGTGAGGCTGTCGTCGATGAGGAGGATCGACGTCGCCGCCTCGGCGCGCTCGCGGGCGCGCTCGCGCAGCAGCTCGCGGGCGCGGCCGATGACGTAGCCGCTGTCGTACGGCTTGCCGACGTACTCGTCGGCGCCGGTCTGCAGCCCGCGGATGCGGTCCTTGACCTCGGCCTCCGACGACAGCAGCAGCACCGGGGTCGTCGCGTGCGCCGGCAGCGCGCGCAGCTCGCGGAGGAAGCCGATGCCGTCACCGTCCGGAAGCCGGACATCGAGCACGACCACCGCCGGCGGATCGTCGGCGAGCGCGCGGCGCGCCTCGGCGAGCGTCGCGCACGGGCACGGCGCGAAGCCGGCGGCCGCCAGCGCCTCGGCGAGGTCCATCCGCACCGTCAGGCTGTCGTCGATGACGAGGACCCGCTCGTTCATCGCGGCTCCTCGCCGCCGCGCGGGCCGCCGGCCTGGGCGAGCGCGGCGATCGCCGGCCCGAGCTGCGGAAGCGGCAGGATGTCGATCGCGGCGCCGAGCAGCGCCGCCTCGCGCGGCATGCCGTAGACGACGCTGGTCGCCTCGTCCTGGGCGAGCGTGTGGCCGCCGGCCCGGCGGATCGCGAGCAGGCCGGAGGCGCCGTCGCGGCCCATGCCGGTGAGCAGCGCGGCGATCGTGCGCGCGCCGCACGCGAGCGCGATCGACTCGAACAGGACGTCGATCGACGGCCGGCACGAGTGGCGCTCCGGGCCGTCGGCGAGGTGGACGGCGCCGCCGCGCACGATCAGGTGGCGGCCGGGCGGCGCCATCGCGACCCGGCCGCGCAACGACGCGAGCCGGGTGCCGGTCGCCGGGTGGACCACCGGCCGCCGGGCCATGCCGGTGAGCCAGTCCGCGAACGCGGCGCCGAACGGCTCGCCGATGTGCAGCACCAGCAGCACCGGCTGGTCGACGGTCGCCGGCAGCGCGCGCAGGACGTCGACGATCGCCGCCGGGCCGCCGGTCGACGCGCCGATCGCGATCAGCTCGTGCGGCGCGTCGGCGGCGCCGGGTCCGCCGGCGATCACCGGCACCGGCTGCGAGACCGACCCGTGCCCGGCCAGCCGCCCGCGCAGGTGGGTGATGACCCGGATGCGCGACACCAGCTTGAGCCGGGCGAGGAAGCGCGCCTCCCACTCGCCCTCCGGCTCGTCGCCGCGCGGCTTCTCGAGGACGTCGACGGCGCCGGCGGCGAGCGCCTGGTAAGTCTGCAACAGCTCGCCGCGGTTCGTCGACGACGACACGATCAGGATCGGCGTCGGGAAGTGGGCCATGATGTGCTCGGTGGCGGCAAGGCCGCTCACGCCCGGCAGCATCATGTCCATCGTGATCACGTCGGGCCGGTGCAGGCGGCACAGCTCGATCGCCCGCTGGCCATCGCTGCAGTCGCCGGCCAGCTCGAGCTCGGGGTCGCCGGCGATCACCTCGCACAGGCGCTGGCGCACGGTCAGCGAGTCCTCGACGACGAGGACGCGGATGCGCGCGGTCACCGGGCTCACGGCGTGCCCTCCAGCAGCCGCGCGATCAGCCCGAGCAGCTCGGCCTGATCGAACGCGCTCTTCACCAGGTAGCCCGACGCGCCGACCGCGCGTCCGCGGGCGAGGTCCTCGGGCGCGCTGCGCGACGTGACCAGGATCGCCGGCAGGTGGCGCAGCGCCGGATCGGCGCGCAGCCGCTCGACCACGGTGAAGCCATCGATGCCCGGCATCTCCACGTCGACGAGCATCAGCGCATGACCGCCGCGCTGCAACGCCTCGAGGCCATCCTCGCCGGAGACCGCCAGCTCGACGTCGTAGCCGGCCGACTCGAGGATGCTCTGCTCGAGCATGCGGGTGGTCAGCGAGTCGTCGACGACGAGGATGCGGCGCCTGCCGGGGGCGGCGACCGGGGCGGGCGCCCGCAACGAGCGCACGCGGGCGACCAGCGCGGCCGGATCGAGCACGAGCTGCGGGTTGCCGTCGGTGTCGAACGACGCGCCGGCGACGACCGGATCGGCGGGCGCGGCGGCGGGCAGCGGCCGCAGCACGACGCTGGCGGCGCCGAGCAGGCGATCGGCGCCGATCGCGGCCAGGCCGCCGCCGGCCTCGACGACG
>DASZXE010000715.1:0-8921 GCA_035546475.1 Kofleriaceae bacterium | reverse complement strand
GCCGCCGCCGCTGCCGGTCGCCGCGCCGCCCGCCGACGCCGAGTCGATCACCGGCATCCCCGACGCGCCCGGCGCGGTCGTGCGCCTCGTGCGGCTGGTCGCCGGCAGCGGTCCGAAACCCGGACGCAACGACCTCGTGCGCCTCAACCTCGACGGCTGGCGGCTGAACGGCGACACGTTCCTGACCACCCGCACGCGGCACCGGCCGATCGAGCAGAGCCTGGCGATGCTGGCGCCCGGCTTCGTCGCGGCGGTGACCACGATGCAGAAGGGCGAGAAGGCGATGGTGTGGGTGCCGGCCGAGGTCGGCTACTACGGCACGCCCGACCAGCCGCCCGAGCCGCTCGTGTACCAGGTCGAGCTGGTCGACTTCGAGCCGGCGCCGGCGACGCCGCCCGATGTCGCCGGCCCGCCGGCCAGCGCGACGACCACCCCGAGCGGCCTCGCCCGCCTCGTGGTGACGAAGGGCACCGGCAAGGAGCACCCGCACGTCTACGACGGCGTCACCTACGACTACACCGGCTGGACGAGCTCGGGCCGCATCTTCGACTCGAGCGAGCTGCGCAAGCGGCCGAAGTCGACGCCGCTGTACCGCGAGTGGCCCGGCCTCGAGGAGGCGCTGTCGGCGATGGTGGTCGGCGAGCGCGACCGGATCTGGCTGCCGCGCGGGCCGGCGGCCCACGGCGGCGAGCCGCTCGTCGAGGAGCAGGCGGGGCTGCCGCCGGGGAAGCTCTGCCTCGAGCTGACGCTGGAGGCGATCCAGCCGGGCCACCCGCTGCCGCCGGCGCCGCCCGCCGTCGCGGCGGCGCCCGCCGACGCGAAGACGACGCCGGCCGGGGTCCGCTACCGGGTGCTCGTGCCGGGGACCGGGACGGTGCACCCGACCGCGCGCGATCTCGTCGAGGTCGAGTACACCGGCTGGAGCGCGAGCGGCCGGCCGTTCGACAGCACGGCGATCCGCGGCGAGCCGATCAAGCTCGTCGTGTCGCGCGCCATCCCGGGCTGGACCGACGGCATCGAGGCGATGACCGAGGGCGAGACCGCGCGGCTGTGGATCCCCGAGGAGCTGGCCTTCAAGGGTGCGGCGGGCGAGCCGCGCGGCACGGTCGTCTTCGACCTGAAGCTCGTGCACATCCTGCCGGCGCCGCCGCCGCCGCCGGCGCGCGCCGAGCCGCCGACCGGCTTCGCCGGCCAGCCGCCGGGCGGACCGCCGGGCGGGAGCCCGAAGACGCCATGAGCGTGCTCGCCGACGTCGCCGCGGCGCCGCCGACCGACGTCCTCGCGGCCTGGGGCTGGCACCGCGACGTCGAGGTCGCGCCGCTCGCCGGCGGGCTCATCAACACGACGTTCGTCGTCCGGCGCGCCGGACAGCCGGAGGCGGTCGTGCAACGCCTGCACCCGGTCTTCGCGCCCGAGGTCAACCTCGATCTCGAGGCGGTGACCGCCCACCTCGCCCACCGCGGCCTGACGACGCCGCGGCTGGTGCGCACGCTCGACGGCCACGCCTGGATCGTCGACGACCACGGGCGGCCGTGGCGCGCGCTGACCTGGATCGACGGCGTCAGCGTGCACGCGGTCCCCGGCCCCGCGCTGGCGCGCGCCGGCGGCGAGCTCGTCGGCCGCTTCCACCGCGCGGTCGCCGATCTCGATCACGACTACGCGTTCGCGCGGGCGGGCGTGCACGACACCGCGGGGCACCTGGCGCGGCTGCGCGAGCGGCTCGCGTCGGCCGCCGACACGCCCGCCGCCGACTTCGAGCTGCGCGCCGAGGCGGTCGAGCTCGGCCACGCGATCGTCGCCGCCGCGCGCTCGCTGCCGGAGCTGCCCGACCTGCCGCGCCGCCACACCCACGGCGACCTGAAGATCTCGAACCTCCTCTTCGCCGCGCTCGAGCCGCCGCGCGCCGCCGCGCTCGTCGACCTCGACACGCTCGGCCGACAGACGCTCGCGTTCGAGCTCGGCGACGCGATGCGCTCCTGGTGCAACCCGCACGGCGAGGACGCCGGCGCGGTCCGCTTCGACCTCGCGATCTTCGCCGCCGCCATCGAGGGCTGGGCCGAGGTGGCCGGAGGCCTCTTCACCGACGACGAGCGACGTTCGATCGCGACCGGCCTCGAGACCGTCTGCGTCGAGCTCGCCGCCCGCTTCGCCTCCGACATCTTCGACGATCGCTACTTCGGCTGGGACCCGGCCCGCTTCCCGTCGAGGCGCGCCCACAACCTCGTGCGCGCGCGAGGCCAGCTCGCGCTCGCGGCCGCGGTCGGCGATGTCCGCGACGACGCCCTCGCGATCGTCCGCGCGTGATCCGCACACCGCGAGCGAGGCCGCCGGGCCGCACCCGGGCGGCGCCTGTCAGGTCGGATCGTGCGCCCGCCGGGGCCGAGATCGTTCAAGATGGCGGGGATGCTCAGCCGCACCCGCGTCGCCGCCGCCTGGCTCGCCATCGTCGTCGGCGCCTCGAGCGCCCACGCCGTGGTGTCGTCGCCGACCTCGCGGGCGCGCCAGTCGCACGATCGCGGGCTCGAGGCGTTGCCGGCCGCCGGCCTGCCGCGCCCCGTCCGTGACCACGTCGAGATCGGCTGGCAGCTCGTTCCCGGCGTGCGCCAGGCCGCGTGGCAGCGCCTGCACGCCGCCGCCCCGGGCCTCGATCAGGTCGGCTGGGACGCCGCGACCGCGGTGCCGAGCCGCATCTTCGGCCGTGGCGTCGACGTCCCGAACAGCGTCGCCGACGGCGCCGTCGCGCTGGCCGCCGCCCGCGCGTTCCTCGCCGAGCACGTCGACCTGCTCGCGCCCGGCTCGACGCCTGCCGACTTCGTCCTCGCCGCCAACGACCTCGACGACGGCATCCGCACCGTCGCCTTCTTCCAGCAGCACGGCGGCCTGCCGGTGGTCGGCGGCCAGGTCAGCTTCCGCTTCAAGCACGATCGCCTGTTCGTCATCGGTTCGGAGGCGCTGCCCGACGTCGCCGTGGCAGGCCCGATCTTCCACGCCGGCGCGATCGACGTGTCGACGCGCGCCTACCTCGACACCGTCGCCGACCTCGGCCTCGACGCCGCGAAGACGACCGCCGCCGCGCCCGGCGACGCCGCGATCCTGCCGCTGGTCGGCGAGCGCGGCGTGATGGCCTACCGCGTGGTGGTGCCGGTCGCCGTCGACGGCGGCAGCGCCGGCGCGTGGCAGGTGTGGGCCGATCCGGCGACCGGCGAGGCGGTCGCGCGGCAGTCGACGACCCGCTTCGCCGCCGGGGTCGTCGCGTTCGACGCGGTCGCCCGCTGGACCGGCCGCCCGCGCCAGACGGTCGGCGCGCCGCTCCTCGACGTGAACCTGGCGGACGGCCCCTCGCAGACGTCGGCCGACGGCGGCCTCACCTGGACCGGCAGCGCGCCGCTCGCGGTCACCGCGACCGTGCACGGCGGCCAGGTCGACGTCCAGAACCAGGACGGCGACGAGGCGACGACGACCTTGACGCTGGCGCCCGACCAGACCGCGGTCTGGCGGCCCGGCGACGACCGCGAGCTCGACGCGCAGGTGTCGAGCTACATCAACGCCGGCATCGTCAAGCGGTACGCCCACACGTTCGCGCCGAACCTGGCGTTCCTCGACGAGCAGCTCGCCGTGCGCGTCAACATCGACGACGAGTGCAACGCGTTCTCCGACGGCACCACCATCAACTTCTTCCGCGCCAGCGACCAGTGCGAGAACACCGGCACGATCGCCGATGTCGTCTTTCACGAGTTCGGCCACACCGTGCACGCGCACTCGATCATCCCCGGCGCCGGCTTCTTCGACGGCGCGTTCAGCGAGGGCCTGTCCGACTACCTCGCGATCACGATCACCGGCGACCCGGGCATGGGCCGCGGCTTCTTCAAGGACGACACCCCGCTGCGCGACCTCGATCCGCCGAACAGCGAGGCCGTCTGGCCGCGCGACATCGGCGAGGTGCACGCGACCGGCATGATCTTCGCCGGCGCGATGTGGGACCTGCGCAAGGCGCTCGTCGCCGACCTCGGCCACGACGACGGCGTCACCCTCGCCAACCGCCTCTACTACGCGGCGGTGCGGCGCGCGCCGAGCATCCCGGCGACGCTGATCGAGATCCTCGCCGCCGACGACGATGACGGCGACCTCGACGACGGCACGCCGCACGAGTGCGCGATCCGCGCCGCGTTCGCCCGCCACGGCCTGCGCACCACCGCCGGCATCATCGAGGCCGAGGGGGCGATCGCCGAGTCGACGACCGAGACGATGTTCCAGCCGGAGCTGACGCTGGTCGGCCTCGACGAGCACTGCGGCGACGTCGTCCGCTCGGTCGCGCTCGACTGGAAGCCGCGCGGCGCCAACGACAGCCCGCGGGCCGGCACCGCCGACGCGCACCAGGAGGACGGCCACTGGACCGCCGCCATGCCGCTGCCCGACGACGGCGACGTCGCGCTCTACCACTTCCGCATCGGCTTCACCGACGGCAGCCAGATGACGTTCCCCGACAACCGCGCCGACCCCTGGTACCAGGTCTACCGCGGCGACGTCGTGCCGCTCTACTGCACCGACTTCGAGGACGATCCGTTCGCCGCCGGCTGGGTGGCGGGCGGCCCGCCCGGCGTGTGGCAGTGGGGCGAGCCGGGCGGCAGCCGCGGCGTCGGTGATCCGGGCGTCGCGTTCTCCGGCACGCACGTGCTCGGCACGGGCCTGTCGAACGGCGACGGCGCGTACCCGCCGCGCGCGTCGACCTGGATCGACTCGCCGGCGGTCGACGTCGGCCAGTGGAGCGACGTGCGGCTGCACTACCGGCGCTGGCTCAACGTCGAGGACGGCTTCTTCGACCAGGCGAGCATCAAGGTGAACGACGAGGTCGCCTGGCAGAACCTGAGCTCGCGCGGCGACGGCAACAAGACGACGCACCACGAGGACAAGGCGTGGGTCTTCAGCGACGTCGCGCTCAGCCCGCGCATCCGCGGCCACTCGGTGACGGTGCGCTGGCAGATCGACTCCGACGAGGGCTTCCAGCTCGGCGGCTGGAACCTCGACGACGTCTGCGTCGTCGCCAACGTCAACTCGGTGTGCGGCGACGGCCGGCTGAGCGGCGCCGAGCAGTGCGACCTCGGCGACGGCAACCGCGACGTCGCCGACACCTGTCGCACGACCTGCCGGGTGCCGGTGTGCGGCGACGGCATCAAGGACTCGGTCGAGGCGTGCGACGACGGCAACAGCGACAACCTCGACGGTTGCACCGACCACTGCACCGTCTACGACCCGATGGTCGACGAGCCCGGCGGCTGCTGCTCGACGGGTGGCGGCGGGGGCGCGGGCACGGCCGTGCTGGCGCCGCTCGTCCTCGGCGGGTTGCTGCTGCGGCCGTCGAGCCGCCGCCGCCGCCGCGTTCGCTGACGCTCGGTCAGCGGCCCTGGCCGCGCCGCGGGCCGAATCCCTGGCGGGCGAGGTGGCGGCGCACGATGACGGTGCGCACGAACTGGCGGGCGGCGCGGCGCTCGGGGCCCTCGAGCCGGCCGTCGCCGTTGCGATCGAACCTCGCCATCAGGCGGGCGCGCAGTTGCGGCGGGAGGCGGCGGTGGCGGCCGCGCGGTCCGCGCTCGCCGGGCTGGCCGTCGCGCATCCCGCGGCCGCCGCGCATCATGCGGCCGTGGCCCGGCGCGCCGTAGCCGGGGCCGCCGTAGCCCTGGCCGTCGTAGGCCTGGTCGTCGCCGGGGGCCTGCGGACCCGGTGCGCCGTAGCCGCCGCCGTAGCCGGCGCCGTAGCCGGCGCCGTAGCCGGGATCGGGATCGACGGCGGTGGGGCCGGCCGCCTGCTGCGGGGCTTCCCCGGCCGGCGGGGTCAGGCCGGGCGGCTCGGCGTAGGCGGCGGAGGCGCCGCCGAGGAGGACTGCGACTGCGAGGACGATGCGCTTCATGCACCAGGGACCCGCCGCGGCGTCGCCGGGTTAGGAGCCCCCGCGCGTCCTCGACGGAGCCGTGGTCGCCGTCACCCCGCCCGCGTTCCCGGGCAACCCGCCGCCACGCGCGTGCTAGTCGCAGGGCGCCGCGAGCGGGGCGGGCGCGGGGACGACCGCGGTGCCGGTGTGGATGTAGCTCGACAGGAAGCAGCCGTACTGGTGCTTCACCGTCTCGAGCTGCCGGTAGATGTAGTGCGCGTCGAGCAGGCCGTCGGGCTCGAACTGCACGACCACGCGCGTCGTCCTGGTGCCGTCGGCCGCCGGCCGGTTCTGGCTGACCGGATAGGTCGCCAGCCCGTCGAGGTCGTCGAGCGCGAGCGCCTGCTGCATCGCCGGCCACTCCTCGGTGCCCGCCTGCTGGTTGCCGTAGGCGAGCGCCGCCGCGTCGTAGACCTGCGTCGGGAAGTACATGTCGCCCTTGCCGACCGGCTCGTAGACGCTGCGCGCCGGCGCGCCCGGCAGCGGCCGCCGCGCGAGCCGCGACATCGCCACCATCGGCTCGGCGATCTCCCAGCCGGCGCCGAGCAGCTCCATGCCCGGGTGCATGAAGCTGAGCTGGTCGGCGTCGGTCGAGAAGACCGTCGCCATGAAGCCGCGCGCGCCGCCGATCAGCGCGGTGTCGAGGATCATCAGGTTCCAGAAGCCGCCGGCGCCGGTCGGCACCACCGCGCCGAACCGCGGCTCCACCGCGCCGACCATGTTGGTGTACATGCCGCCCATCGACTGGCCGCCGGCGGTGAGCCGGTCGGGCGAGAAGCGGTGCTCGCTGACGCCGGCCGGCAAGGTCGACCGGCAGCCGTCGAGCGTCGACGCCGGGATGCGCAGCGCGAGGAGCGCGTCGAGGAGCAGCCGCTGCTCGATCACGCCCTGCTGGAACGTGTAGGGGAACGCGCCGAGGTTCTGCAGGTTCAGGTACTCGTAGTCGCTGGCGTCGTGGTAGCGCTCCGGGTTGAGCGGCAGCGCGCTCGACGCGGTCGCGATCCCGTAGCGGGCGACGACGAACGCGGGACCCTCGCCGGCGATCGGCTCGTCGGCGGCGGTCGGGCTGTAGCCGAGGTCGACGACGCCCGACGACAGGCCGCCGGAGCCGTGGAAGAACTGGTAGAGCGGCCAGCCACCCGCCGGCATCTCGCCGTCGGGGATCGTGAGCGTGAGCGGCACGGTCTCCATCCGCTGCACGATCGGCACGCCCTGCGCGTCGAGGACGAACTGGCCGTCGGTGTCGAACGGCGGCGTGCCGGCCTGGAACTGCGGGAAGGTGACGTCGGCCAGCAGCTCGCAGTAGCCGGCGCCCGGCTCGCGGTGCATCGCGCCGTCGGTCGGATCGATCCGGATGTTCGAGATCACGGCGTCGTGGGCGGCGCGGATCGCCTCGGTGCGGCGGTAGAGCAGCGCCGTCTCGTCGCCGGTGGTGAAGACGGTGGCGGTGACGACGTCGTCGGCGGCGATGTCGAGCGCCGCGAGCGCCGGCCACAGCGGCGCGTAGACGCCGACCGCCGCCGCGCCGCGCGCGCCGTCGGGCGTCTTGCCGGCGGCGAGGTCGGCGATCGCGCGGGCCTGCGCGACGCCGGGCGCGGCCGCGCGCCGGATGATGACGGCGTACTTCGTCGACGGCGCGAGCACGAAGCCGGGGCGCGGCGCGACGCCGAGCAGGTGCGGCACCGCCATGTCGTCGGGGCCGAACGTCTGCGCGACGACCGGGTAGAGGCGGCCCTTCTCCGGCGACGCGGGATCGATGTCGACGAGCAGGATCGGCGAGGTCGGCTCGGCGGGGATGACGTCGGCGGGCACCCGCGCCGGCAGCTCGACGTCGAAGCGGAAGTAGGCGACCGGCATCGTCGGCGCGCCGACGCGCCCGTCGGACAGGTTGCGGAGCTGATCGATCAGCCGGTTGCCGCCGACGTTCGGCAGGCCGGCGTAGGCGAGCGTGCCGTCGGGGTCGAGCCGCAGGTCCGACGGGAACGGCGCGTCGAAGAAGTGGGCGCCGGTCAGGTCGCCGTCGAGGTCGAAGGAGGCGGGCGAGTCGGCGCCGCCGTCGTCACCGCCGCACGCGGCCAGCGAGGCGGCGACCGAGGCGGCGAGCGAGGCGATCAGCGAGGCGGCGAGGAGCCCATGCACGGAGCGGCGGCGGCGCATCGGCGTAGAAGACCGAGGCGGGCCCGCGTTGTCAACGTCAGGCTTCGGCCGGGGGCCGCAGCTCCAGGATCGCCAGCAGGTCGGCGAGCGCCGGCACCTGCGCCGCGTGGGGCGCGACGTGCCGCGCGACGAGCTCCTCCCACAGGCGGGGCCGCAGGCTGCGCGCGCGACGCTCCGGCAGCTCGGGCGCGCGGTGGTGGGCGGTGACGAGCGCGACGAGGCCGGGCAGGCGCGCGTCGGCCGGATCGCGGGCGGCGGCCAGCACGGCGAGGGTCACCAGCGCCCACGGGTCGTGCTCCTCGTCGAGCTCCGCGGCCGCCCACTCGGCGCGCCGGCGGGCGTCGCACCAGGCGATCAGGCCGGCGGCGAGGTCCATCGCCTCGGCGCCGAGCGCGACGACGCTCTCGACGAGGATCGCGCCGTTGGTGTCGAGCGCCGGGTCCGACGCCAGGCAGAGCAGCGTGCAGCAGAGCGCGCGCTCGACGTGATCGACGTCGGTGCCCTCCTGCCAGCGGCGCAGCTCGACGACCTCGCCCGGGTTCCAGCCGAGGCGGCGCGGCAC
Organism: Kofleriaceae bacterium; assembly: GCA_035546475.1. GTDB lineage: Bacteria > Myxococcota_A > Polyangia > Haliangiales > Haliangiaceae > UBA2376. Next base: position 276 of record DASZXE010000715.1, on the reverse strand, counting down.
CAGGCCGGTCGCGCAGAGGTCGGCGATCGCGGCGAGGTGCTGGTCGTAGTCGATGCCGTAGTCGGCGGTGGCGATGTGCTCGAGCATGCGGCGGGTGACGCGCGGGCGCAGCCAGTCGAACAGCGCCGCTGGCGCGCAGGCCCAGCCGGCGAGGTCGGCGGCGATGCCGGGCGCGAGCGCCTCCGGGCGCAGGCCGCGCGGGCCGATCGCCTCGGCGGCGGCCTCGTCGCCGAGCCAGCGCTGGTAGCCGGCGGCGACCCTGGCGCGCTGATCGCC
>DASZXE010000714.1:0-2029 GCA_035546475.1 Kofleriaceae bacterium | reverse complement strand
CGAGATGCGCGTGCTCAACGCCGACGGCAGCGAGGCCGAGATGTGCGGCAACGGCCTGCGCTGCGTCGCGAAGTACCTGCACGACCGCGCCGGCGTGCGCGCGTCGTCGATGGTGATCGACACCGGCGCGGGGCCGCTGACCTGCGGGCTGACGCTCGTCGACGGCGCGGTCGACACCGTGACGGTCGACATGGGGCGCCCGCGGCTCGCGCGCGGCGAGATCCCGATGACCGGCCCCGCGGACGAGCGCTGCCTGGAGGCGGCGATCCAGCTCGAGGCGCCGCGCGGCGCCGCGCCTGCAGCGGGGGACGCGCACCGGGTGACCGCGGTGTCGATGGGCAACCCGCACGCGGTCGTCTTCGTCGACAGCGCGGCGCGCGCGCGGACACTGGCGGAGACGCTCGGCCCCGCGCTCGAGACGCACGCCTGGTTCCCGCGCAAGACGAACGCGGAGTGGGCGCACGTGGCCGGCGACGACACGATCGACCTCGTCGTGTGGGAGCGCGGCTGCGGGATCACGCTCGCGTGCGGCACCGGCGCGTGCGCGACCGCGGTGGCGGCGTGCCTGACCGGCCGCGCCGAGGTGGGCCGCGAGCTGACCGTGCGCCTGCCCGGCGGCGCGCTCGCCATCACCGTCGCGGCCGACTACCGCACCGTCCACATGCGCGGCCCGGCGCGCTTCGTCTTCGACACCACGCTCGACCTCGGCGTCGTCGGCGCCGCGGCCCGCCCCGCGTAGACGCGCTCAGCGAGCCGCGCGCCGGCGGAGCACGAGCGCGACGAGGCACGCGGCCGCGGCGACCGCGCTGACGACCAGCGTCGCGTCCGCCGCGCGCTGGCGGTGCCCGGCCTCGACGAAGCCGCACCAGACGTCGCTGCCGGCGGCGCAGATCGCGCGCCCCTCGGCGAGCGCACGCGCCGGCAGCTTCGCCCAGCAGCGGCCGGCGGCGTCGCCGGAGGTGGCGTGCGCCAGGTGGCAGACATCGAAGGCGCGGGCCTCGTCGGCGCGCGCGGTCAGGCGGCCGGCGGCGACGCAGGCGCTGGCGAGGCCGCCGTCCGCGCAGCACGCGGCCGCGCCCGACTGCTGCGGGCAGCGGACGAGCCACGCGTCGACGTCGTCGGCGGTCACCCGAGCTCCTCCAGCGCCTGCACCAGCGCGGGCGCGCGCCCGGCGAACCGCTCGGCCGCGCGGCGGTGGACGTCGCCGCGGTCGGCGGGCGCCAGCTCGGCCAGCCACTGCGCGGTCACCAGCTTCCCTTGCAGCGCCCAGGCGGTGGCGAGCACCGTCAGCTCGTCGTCGAGCGAAGCACGCTCCGACGGGCCGGTGCGCGCGCGGCGCCGGCCGAGCTCGCGCAGCGCGACCGCGAGCTCGCTGTCGTCCTTCCAGCGCGCGTCGCCGGCCGCCGCGGTGAGCATCAGCTCGGCGACGCGCGACAGCGGCGTCATCCCCTGCAGCCGCTCGAAGACCTGCGCGCGCGCGACCGACAGCAGGTCGCCCGACGACAGCGCGACGAGGTGGCCGGCCGCCTCCTCGACGCCGCACGGCTCGCGGACGACGAAGGTGCGGCCCGCGCGCAGGTTGAAGCGGATCCAGTTGACGATCGCGATGGCGATCCCGAGGACGACGGCGCCGAGCACCACCGCGCCGAAGACCTTGCCGAAGCCGCTCGCCGCGCGCGGCGCGAGCCGGCCGCACTGGCCGAGGAGGAAGGCGAGCGTGACCCACACCAGGGCCCCGACCGCGCAGACCGCCAGCAGCGTGCCGGCGGACCGGAGCGCGCGGCCGACCCCGCCGTACGTGCGCCGCGCCCAGCGCACGGCGGTCAGCACCAGCGCGGCGACGATCACCGCGGCGGCCGCCGCCTCGCTCCACCACGCGAGCGCGAAGTCGCTCTGCACGCCGGCGCAGATCGCCGCGCCGATCGCGGCGCCGGCGAGCGCGGCGGTGGCGCCGTCGTCGAGGATGCGGCGGCCGACCCGCAGCGTCGCGGCGAACAGCGCGAAGCCGGTGACCACGATCCCGATGATG
>DASZXE010000713.1:0-7045 GCA_035546475.1 Kofleriaceae bacterium | reverse complement strand
CGCCGTCGTGGAGGAGCGCGTCGTCGGCGCCGGTGTCGGCCGCCGCGGCGAGGGCGAGGATGCTGGCCAGGTAGTTGCCCGACTTCGCGGCGGCGGGGACCAGGCCGCCGCGCTGGCCGTCGACCGCCTGGAGACGCACGCCGCGCACGCCGGGCACGCCGGCCGTCGCGCCGGCCGTCGCGCCGAGCGGCTCGACGACGATCACCAGCCGCGTCCGCGCGTCGGCGCGAGGCGCGAGGCCGGGCTGATCGCCGCGGGTCACGATCACGCGGGCGGCGGCGTCGTCCTCCGCGGCGGCGGCCAGGGTCGCCGCCAGGCCGCCCGCGCACGCGGCGCGATCGACCGGCGGCATGCGCAGGAGCGCGCACGACGCCAGCAGCCGGTCGAGGTGGGCGTCGCCGTCGAGCGGCCGCCCGCCCGCGGCCCGCACGATCTCGAAGGCGTGGTCGCCCCACAGGAAGCCGCGATCGGTGACCGGGACGCGCGCGGCGGCGAGCGGCACGATCTCGCCCTCGACGAGCGCCACGGACGGCATGCCGCGGATAGTATGCGCGGCGATGGCCGACCGGGTCCTGATCGTCGTCCCGACCTACAACGAGCGCGACAACGTCGACGAGGTCGTCCGCCAGTTCCTCGCGCCGATCGCCGGCGCCGAGCTGCTGTTCGTCGACGACAACTCGCCCGACGGCACCGGCGTGCGCCTCGACGAGCTGGCCGCCGAGAACCCGCGCGTCCACGTGCTGCACCGGCCCGGCAAGCTGGGCCTCGGCACCGCGTACCTCGAGGGCTTCGCCTGGGGGCTCGCGCACGGCCACGACTACCTGTTCGAGATGGACGCCGACTTCAGCCACGATCCGAAGTACCTGCCGGTCATGCTCGACCGCGCGAAGGCGGGCGCCGACGTCGTGGTCGGCTCGCGCTACGTCGCCGGCGGCGGCACCCGCAACTGGGGCGTCGGCCGCAAGATCATCTCGCGCGGCGGCAGCCTCTACGCGCGCACCGTGCTCGGCGTCTCGCTGCGCGACGTGACCGCCGGCTTCATCTGTTACAAGCGCAGCGCGCTCGAGGCGCTCGACCTCGGCGCGATCAGGTCGAACGGCTACAGCTTCCAGATCGAGATGAAGTACCGGGCGCTCGCCGCCGGGCTCAAGGTCGCCGAGGTGCCGATCGTCTTCGTCGACCGCCGGGTCGGCAAGTCGAAGATGTCGCGCAAGATCGTCGCCGAGGCGCTGGCGATGGTCTGGCGGCTGCGCTTCCGGCGCTGATCCTGCGCCGGAGGAAACGTGGGTAGAGTGCGGCGGTGGTGGGTTGTGACAGGCGATGAACACGCGCGGCGACGATCCCTTCCGGGCGGCCCCGAGCGGCGTGCGCTCCGCCGGTTCGTGGTACGTTGCGGGCGGCGATGAAGATCCTGAAGCTGAGGATCAAGACGGCGGATGACTGGCAGGCGGTGGTAGGCCGCCCGGATGCCACTGCGGATGGCGCGGCGACGATCTTCGTCCCCACGACGGACCCGCTGGCGGCCGGCGACGACGTCATGGTCGAGGTCACCTCTCCGTCCCTGCCCAACAAGGTGCTCATCCGCGGGCTGGTGTCGGCGTGGCGCCCGGCCTTGCCGCGCCTGCGCGTGCGGGCGGGCGCGACGGTGCAGCTCCCCGCCGCCGAGGCGCACAAGCGCAGCTTCGTCGACGACGCGCTGTCCGGTCGCCGGACCGACGTGCCGCGCCGCCGCCACGATCGCTTCCCGGTGACGGTCGGCGTCCGCTACCGGATCGGCCAGAACCCCGAGCAGCACACGAGCGAGCTGTCGGAGGTGTCGGCGGGCGGGGCGATGCTGGCGACGCCGTCGCCGCTCGCGCTCGGCACCGAGGTGATCCTCGAGGTCACCCCGCCCGGCTCCGCGGCGCCGATGACGATCGCGGCGCGGGTCAGCTACCACACGCCGGCCGGCAACAGCGGCCTCAAGTTCGTCTACCGCGACGGCGACGGCTCGCGGCGGCTGCGCGAGCTGGTCCGCCGGCTGATCGCGACCTGAGGCGGGCCGCGTGGGGCGCGATCGCTTCCCGCGGACGCGCGCGCAGGTGAGCGCCGCGCAGGCGCTGACGACGCTCGCCGCCGAGCACGGGCTCACCGACGAGCTGCGCGCGCACCGGGTGATCGTCGAGTGGGCGGAGATCGTCGGCCCGCGCATCGCCGCGGTCGCGTGGCCGGAGGGCCTGAGCAAGGGCGTGCTGTGGGTGCGGGTGAAGAGCTCGCCGTGGCTGCACGAGCTCAACCTCCTGCGCCTGCAGCTCCTCGGCGAGCTGCAGCGCGCGATCGCCGCCGGCGACGGCGAGGCCGGCCGGCCGCCGCTGGTCGCCGAGCTGCGCTTCCACCTGCGGCCGCGGCCGACCGAGGACGACGACCTGCTCGCCAGGCTGCGCAAGGCCGGCATCATCCGCCGGCCGCGCGCGAAGCTGGTCGCGGTGCCGGCGGTCGGTCCGGCGAAGGCCGCGATCGAGCAGGAGGCCGACGCGATCGAGGACGCCGAGCTGCGCGAGCTGGTGCGCGCGGTCCGCGTCCGCAACGGCCGCTGACGCCGGTCGCCCGACGCGCGCTACAGCGCCGCGCGCAGCTCGGCGACCAGCGCGCCGACCGCGGGTGCGGCCTGTCCCGCCGGCGCCGCGCCGACCCGGTCGACGATCGCGCTGCCGACCACCACGCCGTCGGCGAGCGGCGCCACCGCCCGGACGTCGTCGGGCGTCTTGATGCCGAAGCCGACCACCACCGGCGCGCCGGTCGCCTCGCGGATCGCGTCGATGCGGCCGGTGCGCAGCCGCGCCGCATCGAACGTCGCGCCGGTCACGCCGGTCAGCGAGATGTAGTAGACGAACGCCGGATCGATCGCGCGGATGCGGGCGATCCGCTCCGGCGTCGACGTCGGCGCGACCAGCGGGATGACGCCGATCTCGTGCGCCGCGAGCGGCAGGCGCAGCTCGTCGAGCTCGTCGATCGGCAGGTCGACGGTGAGCACCGCGTCGACGCCCGCCTCGGCCGCCGCCGCCGCGAAGCGATCGACGCCCATCACGAACAGCGGGTTGTAGTAGCCGAACAGGACGATCGGCGCGGTCACGCCGCGCGCGCGCGCAGCCGCGACGATGCCGAGCGCCTGATGCAGCCCGCCGCCGGCGGCGAGCGCGCGCTCCATCGCCGCCTGGATCGCGGGGCCGTCGGCGCTCGGATCGGAGAACGGCACGCCGAGCTCGATGACGTCGGCGCCGGCCGCCGCCACCGACGCGACGACGTCGACCGCCTGCGCCGCGTCCGGATCGCCGGCGGTGACGTAGACGACCAGCGCGGGCCGGCCAAGGGCCTTGCACGCGGCCAGGCGGGCGCGCAGCCGCGCGGCGGTCACAGCGGCACCCCCAGCGCCTTCGCGACGGTGATCATGTCCTTGTCGCCGCGCCCCGACAGCCCGACGACGATCGTCGGCCGGCCGCCGCCGCCGAGCTCCGCCGCGACCGCCGGCAGCGCGGCGAGCGCGTGTGCGGTCTCGAGCGCGCACAGGATGCCCTCGGTGTGGGCGAGCTGCTCGAGCGCCGCCAGCGCCTCGCGATCGTCGCGCGCCCAGTAGGTCACGCGGCCGCTGTCGTGCCAGAACGCGTGCTCGGGGCCGACGCCCGGGTAGTCGAGGCCCGCCGAGATCGAGTGCGCCTCCGCGATCTGGCCGACGCGCGCCACGTCGGTGTGGGTGAGCACGTACGACATCGAGCCGTGCAGCACCCCGACCCGGCCGTGGCCGAGCGTCGCCGCGTGCTTGCCGGTGAGCACGCCCTCCCCCGCCGCCTCGACGCCGTAGAGCCGCACCCCCGGCTCGTCGACGAAGCCGGCGAACAGGCCGGCGGCGTTGGAGCCGCCGCCGACACACGCGACCGCCGCGTCGGGCAGCCGCCCGATCGCGGCGTCGAGCTGCGCGCGTGCCTCGCGGCCGATCACCGCCTGCAGCTCGCGCACCATCCACGGGTACGGGTGCGGCCCGGCGACGGAGCCGATCACGTAGAAGGTGTCCTCGACGTTGGTGACCCAGTCGCGCAGCGCCTGGTTCATCGCGTCCTTGAGCGTGCGGCTGCCGCTGTCGACGGGGATGACGCGCGCGCCGAGCAGCCGCATGCGGAAGACGTTGAGCGCCTGCCGCGCGACGTCCTCGGCGCCCATGTAGACGTCGCAGGGCATGCCGAACAGGGCGGCGATCGTCGCGGTGGCGACGCCGTGCTGACCGGCGCCGGTCTCCGCGATGAGGCGGCGCTTGCCCATGCGGCGGGCGAGCACCGCCTGGCCGACGCAGTTGTTGATCTTGTGCGCGCCGGTGTGGTTGAGGTCCTCGCGCTTGAGCCAGACGTCGGCGCCGACCGCGTCGCCGAGTCGCTCGGCATGGTAGAGGCGCGACGGCCGGCCCACGTAGTCGGCGAGCAGCCGGTCGACCTCGCCGACGAACGCGGCGTCGTCGCGCGCGGCGCGCCAGGCGGCCTCGAGCTCGGCCAGCGCGGGCATCAGCGTCTCGGCGACGTACTGGCCGCCGAAGCGGCCGAAGCGGCCGCGCGGTCCTGGATCGTGAGGAGACACGGAGGTCATGGCGGCACTCTACCTTTCGAGGCGCGGCGCGGTTCGTGCAACGCCGCGACGGCGATGTGTCCGAGGACGATGGAACAGGATGATGACCGCGGGCGGCGGCGCGCACCCCGTGCGAGGTCGCTCGCTGTGGCGCCCGCGCTCGTGTGGCTCGGCCTCGCGGGCTGCGGCGGGGGTGACGACGGCGGCGCGGTGCCGGGACCGGACGGCGGCAACCTGTCGGGCACCGACGGCGGCGGCACCGATGGCGGCGGTCCCGACGCGCCCGGAGGCGGGTGCCATCCGCTCGAGCTGACAGCGCAGCAGGCGTGCGCGGTCAGCTACACCGGCACCGTGACGCCGTGCTCGATGCAGGGCGGCATGCCGTCGGTGACCGGCTACCTGGAGGTGCGGCGGCCGGACGGCACCAAGGGCTACCTCTGCTCGAACCGCTGGGTCGATCCGGACGGCTTCTACTTCAGCAACGACCGCCTGCACCTCGCGGCCGCGGCGAGCGCGTGCTGCGATGCGACCGGCGGCGCGCCGCTCGACTGGCCGGCCGCCGACGGCGGGCTCGGCGCCGCGCACGGGCCGACCCGGGTGAAGCCGCAGGAGCTCGCCACCGACACCGGCGGCGCGCTGCGCTCGAACCCGTTCCAGATCGTCGTGTCGAGCGCGGCGGTCGGCGCGACCGTCCACGACACCGTGGCCATGTGGACGTCGTGGATCGGGGACGGCCAGGCGCACCAGGCGCCCGACGGCACCGGCGGCTACTACTTCCCGCCGAGCATGCCGATCAACTACACGATCGTGCCGACCACGCGCGGCGCGCCGCTCATCGTCATCGGCCCGGAGGTGGCGACCGACGTCAGCTTCCGCCGCGAGCTCGGGCACCCGACCCTCGGCGGCTGCCCGGACGGCGGCGCGCCGCTCGGCTTCCTCGGCGGCACGCTCGAGGGGACCAAGCTCACCAACCGCTCGGGCCGCTACGGCGCCGAGTCGACGGTGACGCCGGCGACGCTCGACGCCGCCGCCGCGCTGTTCAACTGCTACGGCGTGGCCGTGGACGACGTCGAGTTCGTCCAGCAGTAGGCGGGTCACGGCGCGGCGCCCTTCGCGGCGTCGACGAAGGCGGAGACGCGCGCCGGATCCTTCACGCCGGGCGCGGCCTCGACGCCGGAGGCGACGTCGACGGCCCACGGCGCGACCGCGGCGATCGCCTCGGCGACGTTGTCGGCTCGCAGGCCGCCGGCGAGCACGACCCGGTGGCCGGCGGCGACGGCGGCGGCGGCGAGGCGCCAGTCGAAGGTGCGGCCGGAGCCGCCGTGGCCGGCCGATGGCGTGTCGAGGAGGTAGGCGTCGGCGCCGTGCGCGGCGAGCGCCGCCACGTCGTCGTCGCCGGCCATCGCGGCGGCGCGCCAGACGGTGAGGCCGCGGGCGGCGAGCGCGCGCGACAGCGCCGCCGGCTCGCGGCCGTGGAGCTGGACGATGTCGAGCGTGGCCTCGGCGGCGGCGAGGGCGATCTCGCTCTCCGCGGCGTCGACGAAGACACCGACGATGGCGACGTCGGGCCGCGCCTCGCGCGCGGCGGCCGCGAGCGCGCGCGCCCGCGCGACGTCGACGTGGCGCCGCGAGCCGGGCCACAGGTTGAGCCCCAGGAAGTCGGCGCCGGCGCGGACCGCGTGCATCGCATCCTCTCGACGCGTGACGCCGCAGATCTTCACCCGGACGCGGCGGAGGCCGGTCACGGCGCCAGCAGCGCCCGCAGCGCCTGGCCCGGCGACGCCGCCCGCATGAGGCTCTCGCCGACCAGGATCGCGTCGGCGCCGGCCTCGACGACGCGGGCGACGTCCGCCGGCGTGCGGATGCCGCTCTCCGCCACCAGCACGGTGCCGGCCGGCACGAGCGGCGCCAGCGCCGCGGTCAGCCCGAGGTCGATCGTGAAGGTGCGGAGGTCGCGGTGGTTGACGCCGACCAGGCGGGCGCCGATCGCCAGCGCGCGCTCGCACTCGGCGCGGTCGTGGACCTCGACCAGCGCGTCCATGCCGAGCTGGGTCGCGAAGGCGTGCAGCTCGGCGAGCAGCGCGTCGTCGAGCGCGCCGACGATCAGCAGCACCGCGTCGGCGCCCGCCGCGCGCGCCTCGAGCACCTGGTAACGGTCGATCAGGAAGTCCTTACGTAAGAGCGGCAGCTCGACGGCGGCGCGCACGCGCGACAGGAAGCGCAGGTCGCCGTCGAAGTAGCGGCGATCCGTCAGGATCGACAGCGCCGCCGCGCCGCCGGCCTCGTAGTCGTGGGCGATCGCGACCGGGTCGGCGTCGGGCCGGATCGGCCCCGCCGACGGCGACGCCCGCTTGATCTCGGCCAGCACCCGCGCCGGCTGCCCGGGCTCGCGGCGCAGCGCGCGCGCCAGGCTGCGGGCCGGCGGCACCTCGAGCGCGGCCGCCTCGACCTCGGC
>DASZXE010000712.1:0-1641 GCA_035546475.1 Kofleriaceae bacterium | reverse complement strand
CCGCGGCCGCCGGCGGCGCCGAAACGGCGAAGGCCGCGGGCGGACCCACGGCCTCCAGGCGGTGCGCCGCTCGGGCGCGCCGGCGGCGTCGATCAGAAGCCGCTGGCGAGCACCACGAAGCCGTCGAAGCGGCGGGCGTCGTCGGTCACGCCGAACAGCGTCGTGATGAACATCTTCAGCTTCTCGCCGGCGAGGCGCGTCGAGATGTTCGGGCCGACCAGGAGCTGCTTCGAGAACCGGTCGTCGCTCCAGAGGTCCTTCTCGAACGCGAGCTTCATCTCGGCGCCGATGCGGAGCTTCTGGCCGCTGACGGCGTAGCTGAGGCCGCCGGTGACGCCCATCTCCGGGTTGGGGATCCAGATCTTGCCCCCCATCTCGTCGGGGCTCTTGGTGACGTTCTGCTCGTAGAACAGGTTGGCGGCGGCCAGCACCTTGTCGCTCAGGACCTCCTGGCCGAGGAGGAGGCGGGCCTCGGCGCGCGCCGGGCCGAGGTGGATCGGGTGCCACTCGAGGTAGAGCACCGGGTTGAGCGGCGTGCGGTTGTAGACCGGGTCGTACGCGATGCGGAACTCGATCTGCGTGCCCTCACGGCTCCAGTCGCCGCTCTCGTTGGTCAGGTTCTCGTACACGTCCATCTGGACGCGCTTGCTGATGCCCTGCTCGAGCTCGAACTGGACGATGCTGAAGCCGTCGCCCCACTTCTTGTCGGTCTCCTTGCGCTCCAGCTCGCGGCGCCAGAACCAGACCTCGATCTCCTTCTTGCCCTTGTCGAGCTTCCAGAAGCGGGTGCCCGGGAACGTGCGGTCCTGCGACGCCTCGCTCGAGGGGCCGCCCGCGCCGGTGTCGTGCACGGTGACGTTCTCCGGCTTGACGCCGGTCATGCCGTCGCCGGTGGCGCCGTCGCCGGTGGCGCCGTCGCCGGTCGTGGTGGCGTCGCCGGTCGTGGGGGTGCCGTCGCCGGTGGTGCTTCCATCGCCGGTCGTGTCCCCGGTGGCCGGGGGCTCGTCCTGGGCCTGGGCGACGGCGGGAACGCCCATGGCGAGCGCAAGGATGACAAGGGCAGTCGTTCGCATGCCGCCAACCTACGCCGTGCAGAATCGCGTTCTGCAATGGACGATGTAACACGTCAGTTACGACGCGCCGGATCGGGCCCCGGCGGGCAACCCGGCTCGCACCCCGCGAAGAGGGGCCGGCCCGCCCTTCCCCGGGCTGTGCGGAGCCTGACGGCGGCCGGGCCCGGTGGCGCGGCCGGCCGGTTTGATCGGCCCGCGGCCGGCGGGTTACGCTCGGGTGCTTCATGGCCGGTCCCAAGCCGCTACCCACCGTCGAGGAGATCGAGGCCCTGATCGACCAGGTACGGCGGGACCCGCGGTCGCCGGCGTACGTGGAGCTCGCCGACGCGTACCTCGCGCTCGGCCGGCCGCGCGACGCGATCGACGCCGCGCAGCTCGGCCTCCAGCAGGCGCCCGACGACCACGCCGGCCGCCTCGCCCTGTCGCGCGCGCTCGCCGCGCTGCACCAGTGGAAGGACGCGCAGGCCGAGCTGCTGAAGATCGTCAAGGTCGACCGCGCCAACCGCGCCGGCTTCGCGCTGCTGGGCGAGGTGCTCATGCGGCGCGGCGACTACGAGCGCGCGATGCC
>DASZXE010000711.1:0-9512 GCA_035546475.1 Kofleriaceae bacterium | reverse complement strand
CGACCGCGAGCACCGCCGCCAGCAGGACGGCGGTCGCCGCGACCAGCCCGCGATCCGGTCCCGCGGCCGGCCGGCGCTCCAGCCCGCCCGCGGTCACGGCTTGCCGGGCTTGACCTTCCAGCTCCACGCCGCGTCGACCAGCGCGCGCCACTGACCGAGCGGCGCGCCGACGACGATGACGATCCGATCGTGCCGCCGCTCGGCCGCGGTCACCCGGCCGTCGGCGTCGAGCCAGCGGAGCTGGTTGTCGTCGGCGACCAGCGGCGTGCCGATCACCATCTGCTCGAGCGCCTTGCCGAGCGCGTCCCACGCCTCGAGCCCATCCGCCTCGCTGTCCCAGGTCACCAGCGCGACGGCGGTCGTGCGCTCCGGGTGCGCGGTGCCGTCGGACGGACCGAGCAGCACGACGCGGTCGCCGCCCCAGCCGGCCGCCGCGGTCGCCGCCGTCTCCGGCACCACGCCGTGCGCTTGCAGGAACGTGAGCCAGCCGGCCTCGCCCCAGGTCTGGCTGTCGAGCTGCGCGAGGCCGAGCGCCTTCGGCGGCGGCGCCGCGGTGACCAGGTCGGGCTGCTCGTCGGACAGGTAGAGCTCCGGGTGCATCACCTGCTCGGTCGACACCGGCGGCCGCTTGGTGAAGACGTCGTCGACCGCGCTCCACGGCTGCGTCTTGCGCAACGCCGCGATGAAGCCGATGCCCGCCTGGTAGGGGAAGACCATCTGCTGGCGGATCGCGAACGGCGCGCTGTCGAACTGCTGGCCGCTGCCGCCGGTCGCGACCGTCGTCTGCATGAGCGCCATCATCATGTGGACGAGCAGCTCCTGTCCCCACGGCGGCCCCTGCCCGCTCTCGGCGAGCTGGTACTCGATCATGAGCGCCATGGCGTCGCCCTCGACGACCGCGGTGCGCGCCGCCGACGCGTCGGCGTCCTTCTCGACCACCTTCGTCCACCGGTCGAGATCGAAGTGCTGGTCCTGCAGCGCGTGATCGATCTCGTGGGCCATCACCATGTCGGCCTCGGACTCCTCGGCCTTCTGGAGGGCCTCGACCGTCGTGCCGGTGGCCTTCGCCTTGGCGGCGAGCGCGGCCGGATCGGCGGTGCGCGACGCGATGTAGAGCTTGCGCTCGGTCGGATCGTAGAAGCCGGCGATCTGCTCGGTGAGCAGGTCGACCATCAGCTTGTCGAGGTCGGTCGACCACGGCACCAGCCCCCACCGCTTGGCGGCGGCGGCCTCGGCGGCGCGCTCGGCGGGCGGCGAGTCCTCGTCCATCCGCGCGAGGATGCGCGCGCGGAGCTGGTCGTCGTTCATCAGGCCCTTCTCGATCGGGTGCAGGAGCGCCAGCCCGCGCAGCTTCGCGACCTTGGCCGCGATCGTGTCGGTGCGGGCGATCAGCTTCGCGGCCCAGTCGTCGTCGGCCCGGGCGTGGTCGGACACCGCGAGCAGGAGGGCCGCGGTGGCGGCGAGGAGGCCGGTCGTGCGGGCGAGCATCGGCCGTGAGCGTACACGACCGGGCCCGCCGGGGCCCGAGCGGCTCGCCGGCGGGCCGGCATCGAGTAGATTTGCGCGCCTTGTCGTCCGCGCGCGAAGTGGCGCGGGCCGCGGAGCGCGGCCCGGTGATCGTCCACGGGGCCACCCTGCCCTGGGTGGCGTTCGTGGCCGCGCGGCTGGCGGCCGCGGGTGCGGCCGGCGAGCACGCGCCGGTGATCGTCGTCGCGCCCGACGACGGCGTCGCCCGCACGGTCGAGGCCGACCTGGCGGCGATGGGCGCCGAGCCGGTCGCGCTGCCGCCGTCGGACGCGTCGCCGTACGCGGAGGTCGCGCCCGACCGCGCGCAGCTCGCGGCGCGGCTGTCGGTGCTCTACCGGCTCGCGGTCGGAGGCCCGCTCACGCCGCGGCTGGTCGTCACCTCGGCGCCGGCCTTGCTCCGCCGCACGATGCCGCCGGCCGAGCTGCGCGAGCGCTCGCTCTCCGTGCGGCCGGGCGACGAGGTCGATCGCGACGCGACCGCCGCGCGGCTGGTCGCCGCCGGCTTCACCCGGACGCCGCTCGTCGAGGACGCCGGCACCTTCGCGGTGCGCGGCAACGTCATCGACGTCGGCACGCCGCTCCATCCGTACCCGGTGCGCCTCGAGCTCGACGGCGACCGCGTCGACTCGCTGCGGCTGTTCGACCCGTCGACCCAGCGCACGCTGCGCACGATCGACATCGTCCACCTCCACCCGGTGCGCGACACGATCGTCACCGGCGACGCCGACTGGAAGGCGCGCCTGCGCGACCTCGCCGACGAGCTCCACCACCCGTCGCGGGCGACCCGCGCGCTGATCGAGCAGATCGTCGCCGGCGACTTCGTCGGCATCGACGTGCTCACCCCCGCGTTCCACGCCGCGATGGTGCCGGTCTGGGACTACGCGCCCGCCGCCCGCTGGCTGTGGTGGGACCCCGACGCCGCGGTCGCCGCCGTCGACGCCGAGCTGGCCCAGGCCGCCGCCGGCCACGCCGCGCGCCTCGCCCACAAGCAGGTCTCGTTCGCGCCCGACGCCCACTACGTCGACCGCGCCGCGGTGATCGAGCGGCTCACCCGCGATCCGCGCCGCGTGCTCCTGCCGACGCTCGAGCTGGCCGCCGACCCGCGCGCCGCCGGCGCCACCGAGCTGCGCGCCCGCCTCGACGAGCTGCGCCCGCTGCGCAGCGAGCTCGAGCGGCTCCGCCTCCAGCACGACGACCACCTGGCGCAGCCGGTCGCCCGCGCGATCGCGTCGTGGCGCGCCGACGGCCTGGCCGTGATCTTCACCGCCGACAGCGCGCAGCGCGCCGAGCGGATCACCGGCCTGCTCGCCGGCTACGGCCTGCCCGCCGAGCGCGCGATCGGCTTCGCCGAGGCGATCGACGCCGCCGGCCCGACCGCGCCGGTCGGCATCGCGATCGCGCCGCTGTCCGCCGGCTTCGTCAGCCGCGCCGACGGCCTGGCGGTGCTCACGTCGGCCGACGTCTTCGGCCTCAAGAAGGCGGCGCCGCGGGCGCGAAGCGCGGCGCGCAAGGCCCGCGACGCGCTGCTCGGCGGCGTCTCCGACTTCTCGCAGCTCGTCCCCGGCGACTACCTGGTCCACCAGCTCCACGGCGTCGGCCGCTACCGCGGCCTCGTCAAGCTCGCGGTCACCACCGCCGACGACCCGCCGCCGCCGCCGGTCACCGCCCAGCCGCGCGGCGCGGGGACTCGCGCGCTGCGAGGAGCGGGGCCATCCCCTGGCCGCGACGATGCGGCCGAGCGAGCGCAGCGAGCGAGCCGGCCCGAACCCAGCCCGATCGACTTCCTCCACCTCGAGTACGACGGCGGCGTCCTCTACCTGCCGATCTACCGGCTCGGCGAGGTGCAGCGCTACGTCGGCGCCGAGGGCCACGCGCCCCGCCTCGACAAGCTGGGCGGCGTCACCTGGGACAAGGCGAAGCGCAAGGTCTCGGCCCAGGCCCACGCGCTCGCCGAGGAGCTGCTGCAGACCTACGCCCAGCGCGCGGCCCTGCCCGGCCACCGCTTCCCGCCGGCCGACGACCTCTACCGCGAGTTCGAGGCCGGCTTCCCGTTCGAGGAGACGCCCGATCAGGAGGCGGCGATCACGGCGGTGCTCGCCGACATGGAGAGCGGCAAGGCGATGGACCGCCTCGTCTGCGGCGACGTCGGCTACGGCAAGACCGAGGTCGCGCTGCGCGCCATCTTCCGCGCGGCGATGGCCGGCAAGCAGGCGGTCGTGCTGGCGCCGACCACGATCCTCGTCGAGCAGCACGCGCGGACCATGGCCGAGCGGTTCTCGGCGTGGCCGGTGCGCATCGGCAAGCTGTCCCGCTTCCAGGGCCGGAACGAGCAGCTCGCCACCGTGCGCGCGATCGCCGACGGCCAGCTCGACGTCGTGGTCGGCACCCACCGCGTCCTGTCGCCCGACGTCCGCTGGAAGGACCTCGGCCTGGTCGTCATCGACGAGGAGCAGCGGTTCGGCGTCGCCCACAAGGAGCGCCTGAAGAAGCTGCGCGCCCACGTCGACGTGCTGACGCTGACCGCGACGCCGATCCCGCGCACGCTGCACCTGGCGATGACCGGCATGCGCGACCTGTCGATCATCGCGACGCCGCCGGCCGACCGCCGCGCGGTGCGCACCTTCGTCGCCACCGTCGACGAGGCGCTGCTGAAGAGCGCGATCGAGGCGGAGCTGGCGCGCGGCGGCCAGATCTACTTCGTCACGAGACACATAGACCGGATGAAGCCGGCGATGACCGGCCCGCAGCCGGTGATCTACGAGGTCGAGCCGCGCCGCCGCAAGAAGGGCGGCGACCGGCCGCTCGCGCCCGGCGAGGAGCGCAGCCTGCACGACTGGGCCGAGCTGATCCGCCGGCTGGTGCCGCGGGCGCGGGTCGGCGAGGCGCACGGCGCCCTGCCGGTCGAGGCGCTCGAGGACGTCATGGTGAAGTTCGTCGACGGCGAGCTCGACGTGCTGGTGACGACGACGATCGTCGAGAGCGGCCTCGACATCCCGCGCGCCAACACCATGTTCGTCGCCCGCGCCGACGGCTTCGGCCTGTCGCAGCTCTACCAGCTCCGCGGCCGCATCGGCCGCTCGCGCGAGCGGGCCTACTGCTACCTGCTCGTCCCCGCGCCCGACCAGCTCACCGACGACGCGCGCCGCCGCCTCGAGGCGCTCCAGCGGTTCACCGAGCTCGGCGCCGGCTTCCAGATCGCGTCGACCGACCTCGAGATCCGCGGCGGCGGCGAGCTGCTCGGCGCCAGGCAGTCCGGCTCGATCGCCGCGGTCGGCTTCGAGCAGTACGTCCGCATGCTCGAGGAGGCGGTCGCCGAGCTGCGCGGCGCGCCGGTCCACCACCCGGTCGATCCCGAGCTGACGATCGAGGTGCCCGGCTACATCCCCGACGACTACGTCCCCGACACCGGCCAGCGCCTCGATCTCTACAAGCGGCTGTCGGCGGTCGAGGACGAGGACGAGGTGCGGGCGCTGCTCGACGAGATCGTCGACCGGTTCGGCCCGCTGCCGGCGAGCGTGCTCCTGCTGGCCGACCTGATGGTCGTGAAGGCGCTCGCCCGCCGGCTCGACGCGACCTCGCTCGAGCTGACCCGCGCGAGGGTCGCGATCGCGCTCGGACCGTCGACGCCGGTCGACGCGCAGAAGTTGCCGGCGCCCTGGCGGCTCGAGCGCGACGGCCGGCTCCACGCCAGCCTCGCCGGCGACGACGCGAAGGCGCCGGCACAGGCCGCGATGCGGCGCTTGCAGACGCTGATCGCGCATGGTACGTGACTTGCAAAATCTCTAGCAAATCCGCTGGAGTCAGGTACCTCATGCGCAGACTTTGCGTCGTTCTCTTCGCTGGCCTCGCCGCCTCCGCACTCGCTGCGTCGGGCTGCAAGAGGGACTCGAAGTCCAGGCACGCGCCGCCGCTCCCCGCCGGTGACGGCGTGATCGGCAGCCAGCCGGCCGCCGATCTGCAGGCGCCGCTCGCCAAGGTCGACGGGGTGGTCATCACCGTCGGCGAGCTGCAGGAGCGGCTCAACCGGATGTCGCCGTACATCCGCGCGCGCTACACGTCGCTCGAGCAGAAGAAGGAGTTCCTCGACAGCCTCATCCGCTTCGAGGTGCTCGCCGAGGAGGCGCAGCGGCGCGGCTTCAACAACGATCCGGAGGTCGTCCGGACGATGAAGCAGGTGATGATCCAGAAGCTGATGACCGACGAGTTCGAGGTGAAGCTGACGCCCGACTCGATCACCGACGCCGACATCAAGGCGTACTACGACGGTCACCTCGACGAGTTCGTGAAGCCGGAGGAGGTCCGCGCGGCGGCGATCGTCCTGAAGAGCAAGGACCAGGCGCAGCGGGTCGCGACCGAGGCGGGCGGCGAGGAGGGCCAGACCAACAAGGGGTTCCGCGACCTGGTCGCCAAGTACTCGACCGACGACGACTCGAAGCTGCGCGGCGGCGACCTGCGCTGGATGGACGCCGACAACAAGGACGTCCCCGCGCCGGTGGTGACCGCCGCGTTCGCGCTGGTGAACACCGGCGACGTCTCCGGCGTCATCGACGACGGCAAGGGCTCGTTCTGGATCCTCAAGCAGACCGGCCGGCGCAAGGCGCAGACCCGCAGCCTCGACGAGGCGAGCCAGCAGATTCGCAACAAGCTCTACCGGGAGAAGCGGGTCGACGCGCAGAAGAACTTCATCGACGCGCTGCGGGCGAAGTCGAAGATCGAGGTCGACGAGGACAACCTGGCGAAGGTGCGCATCGACACCTCGGCGCAGAGCGGCGACGCGCACTACGACTCGCAGCCGCTGCCCGACTTCTCGAGCCCGCCGCCGGCGCCGACCCCGCCGGACCCGCCGCCGCTGGTCGCCCCCGAGCCACCCGAGCGGGCCCCGGCCCCGGCGGCGCCCGGCGCGAGCGGCAAGACGCCGTGACGCTTGCCTGAACGGCGGTCCGCCAGGCAACCTCGGGTGGCTCCCGCCGGTCCCACAGGTACGTCATGATCCGTTCGATGCTTCGCCGCTCGCTCGTCGCTGCCCTCGCGGTCACGTCGCTCGTCGCCGGGCTGGGAGGCGTCGCGCCGATCGCGGCCCAGCCCAGGCCGGCGCCGGTGGCGCCGCGCAAGACCTACGTCGTCGATCGGGTGGTCGCGGTCGTCAACGACGCGATCATCCTCGACAGCGAGCTGCGGCTGAAGCTCCTGCCGTACCAGGACGACGTCGCCGGCATCGCCGATCCGAAGGAGCGCGCGCGCCGGCTCGACAAGCTGCGGACGCAGGTCCTCGACGACATGATCGACGAGGAGCTGATCGTGCAGGCCGCCGAGGAGGCGCGCATCGACGTCGAGCCCAAGGAGATCGACGACGCGCTGCGCGAGATCAAGACGCAGAACAAGCTCGACGAGGCCGGCTTCCAGCAGGCGCTGACCGCGCAGGGCTACACGCTGACCGCGTACCGCCTCGACCTGCGGCGCCAGCTCATCCACTACAAGGCGATGAACCAGATCGTCGCGCCCAAGGTGAACGTCACCGACGACGAGGTCCGCGCGCGCTACGACGAGATGCAGCGGCGGTCGGAGGCGGTGAGCGCGGTGCGGCTGTCGCACATCCTGTTCGCGCTGCCCGAGCGGCCGACCGAGGCCGAGGTCGACGCCGCGAAGGACAAGGCGGCCCAGGCGATCGCGCGGGTCAAGGCCGGCGAGGACTTCGCCAAGGTCGCGACCGAGATGACCGACGACGCCAACACCAGGGCGGGCGGCGGCGAGCTGGGCTGGATCGAGCGCGGCAGCCTCGATCCGCAGTGGGAGACGGTCGTCTTCTCGATGGACAAGGGCGAGGTGCGCGGGCCGGTGAGCGGTCCGACCGGGCTGCACGTCTTCTACGTGTCGGACCTTAAGAAGACCGAGCAGAAGTCGTTCGACGAGCTCAAGGACCAGATCAAGGGCGACCTGCGCCGGCGGGCGATGGACAAGGAGACCCAGCGCTGGATCGCCGAGCTGCGCAAGAAGGCGTACCTCGACATCAAGCCCTGAGGCCCCGAGCGCAGCTCGGGCCGGGGTTGTTCTGTGTGGAGATCGGTCCCGAGGTCCTCCTCGGGCCCGATCGATCGACGAGAGGGTTGGCATTCTGGCCAACCCTCTGACCGTCCGAGCGGAGCTCGGCGCGCGGGTCGGCATTGGGGCCAACCTCCGACCGTCCGAGCGAGGGCTGCCCGAAAGCGCGGCGCGCATTCGGTCGATCGGGCCTCGCCAGGACGGCGCGGCGTCTTACAATCGGGCGAGGAAACCCGTGCCCGAGAACCGCCGCACCTCCACCCGTCACGTCGTCGAGCTGCCCTGCACCTTCACCGTCACCGGCGACGCGAGCGGGCCCGCGGAGCTGGCGCTGATCAACCTGTCGATCGGCGGCGCGCTGGTGCGGCGCCCGCGGCTGCCGCTCGGCGTGCGCGTGCAGCTCGCGTTCCGGGTGCCCAACCTCGACGACACCATCTCCACCGGCGCGGTCGTGCGCTGGTCCACCGACGACGAGGTCGGGGTCCAGTTCGACGGGCTGCGTCCTCGCGACGTATGGGCGCTGTCCAAGTACTTCGAGTCGCTGTCCTGACGGTCGCCGGCCCGGCGATCGCGGGCGCGCTCGCGGGACCCGCGCGCGCCGGCGAGCCGATCGCGATCGTCGACGCGCGCACCGGCGACCCGACGGCGGAGGCCGCGGAGCGCGCCGACCTGGCGCTCGCGCTGCGCGACGTCGACGGGCTGACGCCGATCGACGACGCGCGCGCCGTCGCGCTCACCGGCGCGGACGACACGACCGATGGCCCGCTCGCCGACCTGGCGCTGGCGCAGACCCGCGAGCGGTTCGGCGCGCTCGACTGCGCGGGCGTGCGCGAGCCGGCCCAGCGGGCGGTCCAGCTCCTCGCCGGGCGCGAGGCGGCCGGCATCGACGAGACGGTGCGGCTGCGCGCGGCGTGGAGCTACCTCCTGCTGTGCGCGGACAAGGACGGCGCGCGGGTGCCGGCCCAGGGGTTCGCCGACCGGCTGCGCACGCTCGGCGGCTCGCCGGCGATCCCGGCCGAGCTGTGGGCGCGCTATCCGGTGATCGACACCGGCAGCGAGCTGGCGCTCACCGACCTCGTCATCGAGGACCCGCCGGAGGCCGCCGCGAACGGCGGCTCGATCGCCGGCGCGGCGGTGTGGCTCGATCACCGGCGGGTCGGCACGGCGCCGATGACGCTCGCGGTGCCGAGCGGCGGCCACGTGCTGGCGATGGCGCGCGGCGACGAGCGGGCGGGCCTGGTGATGCTGGTCGGCGACCCGGGCAAGCTCACGGTGTCGATCGGGCTCACGTCGTACGCGGCGGCCCAGCCGGAGCTGGCGGCGCAGGTGCGGCGCTGGCAGGCGGGCGCGCCGGTCAAGGCGCCCGACGTCGGCGCGCTGCTCGACCGGGCGGGCGCGCGCTTCGCGATCGTCGTCGAGGGCGACCACCACGCGTCGGTGTGGGCGCGCGAGCAGCCGGGCGGCGCGCCGGCCGACGTCGTCTTCGCGGGCGAGCTCGATCAGCCGGCGAAGCTGGCGGCGGCGGTGCGCGACACCCTGGCGGCGTGGGAGCGGGCGCCGTCGCCGGACGTGCCGCTCATCACCGAGACGGACCTCGCGGTCGCCGAGGTGTCGCGCAGCCACAAGCGGGAGACGCCGTGGTGGGTGTACGTCGCGATCGGCGGCGCGGCGGTGGCGGGCGGCGTGACGATCTGGGCCATGGATGCCGGCGACAACCGCCAGCGGATCGAGCTGACGTTCCCGTGAGCGCGCGGCGCGCATGGTGGCGGCGGGCGGCGATCGCGCTGGCGATGCTGGTGGCGATCGCGGCGGGCGCGCGACGGGTGGCGGCGGAGGACGCGGGCGCGCAGGCCGCGGCGATCGCGTTGCCGATCGCGAGCGATCGCGGTGCGATCCACGTGCGCGCGGCGGCCGGGCTCGACCGGCCGGCCCGCTGGGTCGCCGAT
>DASZXE010000710.1:0-11814 GCA_035546475.1 Kofleriaceae bacterium | reverse complement strand
GGGCGTCGAGCGCGGCGACCGCCTGCGCCAGCGCGCGGCCGATCGTGGCGGTGTCGGCGGTGAGGCCGTCGGGCGTGAGGCGCGGCGCCGCCGGGTCGTACGCGCGCGCCCACGGCACGCTGCCGTCGGGGGCGAGGCCGGCGACCAGCTCGCGCCACAGCGCGGCGCCGGTGCTGGCGGCGTCGAAGCGGCCGTCCCACGCGGCCAGCTCGGCGCAGCCGGCCGGCAGCGGTCCCCGCGGCAGCTTGCGCAGCGAGGTGCAGGCGGCCGCGACGTCGTCCTGCAGGCGCTCGGCGGTGAACGAGCGGTTCGACAGCATCGCCGCCGCCGCCTCGTCGAGCGTGAAGCGGTGGTCGGGCCCCGACGCCGGGTCGTCGGCGCGCAGCATCGCCAGGTTCATCAGCGTCCGCGTCGACGGGTGGCCGTCGTCGTCGCCGTAGAGCGGCGAGTGCTCCTCGCGCGTCTCGGGCGCCGCCGGGTTGGTGAACCGGTAGCTGTCGTTCGCGTTCATCACGAAGTCGCGGCGGAGGATGCGCGGCGCCTGCGCGATCGCCAGCGCGCCCGGCGCCGCCGGATCGTCGTCGACGAGGTCGAACAGCGGGTTCGAGCCGTCGACGACGACCAGCCGGTTCCGCCACGCGGCCTCGACCGCGGGCACCAGCTTGCGCGCGAGCTTCCACCCGCCGAGGCCCTCGTCGGTGAAGGCGGGCACCCGCGAGCCGTCGACGTAGAGGGCGTCGCCGCCGGCGTCGGCGTAGATCGTGTTGACGAACGGCGTGCCGTGCAGCGCCAGCGCGCGCTCGAAGGCGTCGCGGTCCTTGGCCCGCGCCATCGCCAGGTACTCGTCGAGCGCGACCAGGTCGGAGCCGCCGACGTCGCGCACGGTGAACGCGTGGCCGCCGGGGCCGTCCCACGGCGTCGCATCGGTGGCGATCATCGGCCCGACGTCGCTGCGCCACAGCGTCGCCGAGCGGGTCGCGAGCGCGCCGCCGGCGCCGGCGACCTGGACCTGGTACGTCGTCGGCACCAGCGGCCGGGTCGCGCCGGCGCGCAGGTAGTGGTGCGCGTCGGTGTCGGCGAGGTCGAGCCGGTAGACGACCATGTGCGTCGACGCCGAGAACGTGTGCGTCCACGCGTGGTCGCCGGTCATGCCGATCACGATGCCGGGCACGCCGAGGAGGCCGGCGCCGTAGACGTCGAGCTGGCCGGGGACCGTGAGCTGCGCCTCGTGGAAGAGCAGCTCGCCCTCCCACGGGAAGTGCGGGTTGGCGACCAGGATGCCGCCGCCGCTGGCGGTGCGGTCGCCGCCGATCGCCCAGCCGTTGCTGGCCCCGCCGCGCGGCACGGCGAGGCTGGCCTGGCCGCCGCCGCCGGGCTGCGCGTGGGCGATCGCGCCCTCGAGGAAGTGGACCGACGCCAGGCTCGACACCGACAGGCCGTAGGCGGCGACGTCGATGGCGGTGATCGGCTGCACCCACGCGCCGTCGCGGCAGGCGGCGGGCCGCTCGGCCGCCGGCGTGCGGGTCAGGTAGAGGTCGTAGCCGGCGGCGTAGCCGTCGAGCATCGCGCGCGCCTCCGGCGACGCCTTGCGCAGCGCCTCCTCGGCGCGCCGGTGGTAGCCGAGGTGGAGGTTGGCGAGGTCGCTGGCCACGTACGCGTCGTCCGGGCCGGCGCCGAGGTAGCGGGCGCGCTCGCCGCGCACGCGCACGAACGAGTCGGCGAGCTCGCACAGGTGCGCCTTCGCCTGGGCGTAGCCCTGGCCGAACGCCACGCCGCCGACGTCGGCCGCGACGATGTGAGGGATCCCATACGAGGTCCACCGGATCGTCGCCCGGTACGCCGTCTTCGGCGCCTCACCCGCGCCCGTGCCCGCGCCCGCGCCCGCGCCCGCGCCCGCGCCGGGCGGCGCGACCACCGCCGCCTTTCCGTGCCCCCCGCCGCACGCAGCCATCCCCATCACGGCGGCGAGTCGGACCAGGGCGCGCATCGGCGCGCACCATAGCAAAGTCAGGTGCGGCCCATCGCCGCCTTGCAGGTCTTCGCGTACAGGTCGCGCAGGAGGTTCTTCGGGTCGGTCCGCGCCTTCACCGCGTCGTAGTTGCGCTTGTTCCAGAGCTGCCAGAACTCGGCCTCCGGGTAGTAGTTGTGGGAGATGAGCGTCTTGATGCCGCCCACCTCGCGCAGCTTCTCCTCGATCAGCCGGTGGTAGTTGCGGCCGTCGCGCCCGCGCTGGCGCATGCCGTAGATCGCGAGGTCGAGGAACAGGTTGTCGCCCGGCGGCGGGTGCAGCGACTCGTCGAGCCACGCGTAGTTCTTGACCAGCCGGTACGGCACGCACCACAGCGGGAAGTAGTCGAGCTCGCGCCGGTACCACGCCATGAACTCGACCGCCCGCCGGACCGGCACGAACAGGTCGACCGTGATCGTCGGCCGCTCGCGCGCCAGCAGCCAGTGCAGCTTGTCGCCCAGCCACAGCCACTGCGTCGACGACAGCACCTTGCCGAGCAGGAGCCGGCCGACCAGCGACTTCGGCCGCACGTTGGTGACGCCGCGGTCGTAGCGGAAGAAGTAGTCGGGCGTGCGCAGGTAGTCGTCGTCGCGGGTCGCCGTCGACTTGTAGAAGACCTTCACCCAGTCGTAGCGGTTCGTGTACGGCGCGCGGTCGACGAAGTAGCCGAGGCAGAGCACCCAGAGCGTCGGCGAATGGATGATGCCGTCGATGAAGTCGACCTTGCCGGACGTCGCGTGGCGCTCGATCGCCGCCAGGTACGCCTCGAGCGTCGCGTGCTTCTCGTGGACGAGGTGGACGAACTCCTTGGCCGGCACCAGCCGGAAGGTCAGCCGGGTCAGGATGCCGACGGTGCCGAACGTCCCGTGCACCATCTCGAAGACCTGCGCGTGCTCGTTGTCGGCGGTGCAGGTGAGGACCTCGGCGGTCGCGGTGACGACCTCGTACTCGACGCACGAGTCGTGGAAGCCGCCCTCGTGGAACGACATCGACTCGATCGAGCAGCCGGCGACCGCGCCGCCGATCGTGATCGTCTTCAGCTCCGGCACGACGATCGGCACCAGGTGGTGCTTCATCGTCGCGGTCACCAGGTCGACGAAGGTGACGCCGGCCTCGGCGACGCACAGCCGGCGCGCCGGATCGATCGCGAGGATCTCGGTCAGGTCGGTCAGGTCGATCTTCTCGTCGTCGCGGCGGAGGTCCTTCGCCTTCGGCACCTGGTGCGAGACGCCGCGCTTCTTCATCGACAGCGGCCGGTCGCCGGTGTGGCGGCGGAGCTGGTCGACGATGCGCGCCACCTTGCGGGCGTGGCGGGCCTCGGTCTCGGGCGGGACGCTGGCGGGCTCCATGACGCACCTTACGTCGGCCAGGGCCGCGGCGCGCGTGGTATGAGCCGCCTCGATGTCCGACGATCCCACCGGGGGTGGCCCGGGCGCCGACGATCCGGCGGCGCGGCTGCGCGCCGAGGTGCCGGCCGCCGCCGCGCTGCTCGAGGAGCTGGTGCGCGAGCCCGGCCTGCTCGCCGCGCTCCCCGACGAGCTGCGCCGCCGCCTGACCGTCGCCGCCGGCCAGCTCTCGCGGCCGGATCGCTACGTGCGCAAGGCGATCCGCAAGGGGCTCGTCCGCCGCACCCGGCAGGAGCGCAAGGCCGCCGACGCCGCCGTGCTCGACGGCACCGGCATCCGCGCGCTGCGGCGGCTGCCGATCTTCACGTCGCTCGGCGCGGTGCCGAGCCTGCCGCCTCCCGACGAGGTCGACGACGCGTCGCGCGCCGCCGACGACGAGGCGTGGACCGCGCTCGAGGCCGAGCGCGACGAGGCGGAGGCGCTGGTCGCCGAGGCCGAGCAGGCCGCCGCTGACGACGCCGGCGACGAGGACGCCGACGTCGTGGAGACCGCGGTCGAGCTGTCGGCCGACCACGCGAGCGGCACCGTCCTGCGCCTGCACCGGCCGCGCAACTGCTACGTCTGCAAGGCCGACTTCCACGAGCTGCACCCGTTCTACGACGCGATGTGCCCGGCCTGCGCCGAGCTCAACTGGCGCAAGCGGCACCAGACCGCCGACCTCCGCGGCCGCGTCGCGCTGGTGACCGGCGGCCGGGTGAAGATCGGCGCGCAGATCGCGCTCAAGCTTCTGCGCGCCGGCGCGGAGACGATCATCGTCACCCGCTTCCCCGTCGACGCCGCGCGCCGCCTCGCGGCCGAGCCGGACGCCGACGAGCTGTGCACGCGCGCGCACGTCCTCGGCTGCGACCTCCGCCACACGCCGAGCGTCGAGGCCCTGTGCGCGCACCTGGTGCGGTCGCTGGCGCGGCTCGACGTGCTGATCAACAACGCGTGCCAGACGGTGCGGCGGCCGAGCGGCTTCTACGATCACCTGCTCACGGCCGAGGCCGCGCGCTGGTCGGAGCTCGGCCCGCGCGAGCAGGCGGTGCTCGCCCGCTGGTTCGCGCTGCGCGGCGAGCCGATGGGGCCGTCGCCCGCCGACGGGGCCGCGCCCGAGGCGGCCCACGCGCTCGCCGCCCCCGCCGGCGACACCCTCGCCCACGCCGGCGCCGGCGGCCTCTGGCAGTCGGCCGTCCTCTCGCAGGTGCCGCTCCTCGCCGAGGACCTCGTGCGCGGCAACCACCTCTTCCCGGCCGGCCGCCTCGACGCCGACCTCCAGCAGGTCGACCTCCGCGACTTCAACTCGTGGCGGATGACGCTCGCCGACGTCCCGACCGCCGAGCTGCTCGAGGTCCACCTGGTCAACGCGGTCGCGCCGTTCGTCCTGAACGCGCGGTTGAAGCCGCTCCTCGCCGCGGTGCCCACCCGCGACGCGCACGTCGTCAACGTGTCGGCGATGGAGGGCCAGTTCTACCGGCGCTTCAAGACCGACAAGCACCCGCACACCAACATGGCGAAGGCGGCGCTCAACATGCTGACCCGCACCGCCGCTGCCGACTACGTGCGCGACGGCATCCACATGAACGCGGTCGACACCGGCTGGGTGACCGACGAGGACCCGGCGACGATCGCGGCGCGCAAGGTCGCGGTCCACGGCTTCCACCCGCCGCTCGACATCGTCGACGGCGCCGCCCGCGTGCTCGACCCGGTCTTCGACGGCCACGCCACCGGCCGCCACGCCTGGGGCCTCTTCCTCAAGGACTACCGGCCGACGCCCTGGTGAGTGGCCCGCTGGCCGAGGTCGATCGAGAGGCCGAGGTCGGCCTGCAGGCCGTAGTGGCCGGTGGCGATCTGGCGGCTCCACGCGTCATCGACGCGCGCCGTCAGGCGGGTGCCGCTGCCGGCTTCCACGGTGGCGCCGGCGCCGAGGACGAAGGCGGGGCCGGACGTGTCCGCCTGCGCGCCCGGGTCGCCGTCGAGGCTGTCGTAGGTGATCGCCGGCGGCACCTCGGCCTCGGTGCTGATGCCGGCGCTGCCGAACAGGACCACGTCGCCTTCGCGCAAGCTCGGCACCAGCGCGACGCGGCCGAGGAAGGCGAGGTCGCGCGAGGCCTCGTCCGGCTGGTCGCGGTGGATCGGCACCGACGTCGCGCCGACGTCGATCGCGACGCCGAGCCGCAGCTTGTCGCCGAGCGCGCCGGAGACGCGGAGGCCGGTCGTGACGTCGACGACCGGACGGTCGGGGCCATCGACCGGCGTGCGCGACAGCGACGTGGCCGTCGGCGACCACGCGCCGTCGACGGCGAACACCAGGTCGGCGCCCGGCCCGTGCACGCGCAGCGAGCCGCCGGCCTGGTCGCGGGCGACGGTCGCCGCGCTGTCGGGCAGGCCGGTGCCGGCGACCCGCGCGCCGCTCGCCCCGTCGAGCGGACTGCTCGGCGTGCTGGCGCCGTGGACCTCGAGGCGCGCCCGGCCGGCCATCGGCTGGCCGTCGTCGATCGGCGCGCGCGGCGTCGCCACCGTGCCGCGCTGGTGGAAGGTCGCGGCGGTAGAGGCCGAACCGGCGAGCGCGACCACCGCTGCGGAGAGGACGAGGAAGCGGAGCATGCCCGCCGTCCCTCGCACGTCCGGTGCCAGCCGCCCGGCCCGCGCGTTCGCTCGACTTGGGCGCCCCGGTGGTGAAGAGCTGCCACGCGCGGCGCCGCGGTCCTGACAGCGGTGTCAGCGATGGCCGCGGCGGCGGACGCGGGCGGCCCGGCCGCCGGGGGCCGGCGGCTCCTCGCGCGGGATGGTGGCGGCGACCAGGCCGAGCTCGACGAGCGCGACGACGAAGACGACCGGCTGCAGCCAGACGATGCCGATCATGAGCGCCTGGATCGCGATCCAGCCGGCGAGCAGCACCGCCGCGATCACCGCCAGCCTCAGGTGGCCCGGGCGCCGCCGGACGACCGCCCGGCCGGCGGCGAGCTGGCTGCCGCCGACCACGAACGCGAGCAGGAGGCCCGGCACGCGGTAGCTCGCGAACGGGCTGGGATCGAGGAGCGACAGGGACAGGCCGAGCCAGCGCCCGTTCGAGACGAGCATGGCGAGGCCGCAGATCGCCGCGAGCGCGCCGGTCGCCAGCAGGAGACCGACGAGCGCCGGCGGCGGACGGGGGACCGAGCGCGGCTTCATGCCGGCGATGTTGGCACCATCCGCGGCCGATGGCGTCCCCGACGACCCGTCACGGCCCGGGCGGCCCGGCGGCGCCAGGGGGCCGTTACGCGCGCCTTACACGCCGGCCGGGCCGCGATGGCATGCTCGGTGCGTGAGGATCCTCCTGGTCGAAGACGAGGCGAGCCTGCGCGAGGGGCTGGTCGACCTGCTGACGGGCGACGGCCACGACGTCACCGCCGTCGCCGACGGCGCCACCGCGGCGGCGCAGGGGGTCGCCGAGCCGTGGGACCTCGTCGTCCTCGACCTGATGCTGCCGCGGATGAACGGCATGGACGTCTGCCGCCGGCTGCGCGCCGCCCGCCCCGGCATGCCGATCCTGATGCTCACCGCCCGCGGCAGCGAGGACGACAAGGTCCGCGGCCTCGGCGAGGGCGCCGACGACTACGTCACCAAGCCGTTCTCGGCGCGCGAGCTGCTCGCCCGCATCCGCGCGCTCGGCCGCCGCTCGCCCGGCGAGGTCACCGAGCACCTCGACGTCGACGGCGCGGTCTTCGACTTCGCGCGCCTGACCATGCGGCGCGGCGAGCACACGGTCGCGCTCACGCCGCGCGAGGTCGGCCTCCTGCGCTGGCTGCACAAGGCGCGCGGCCGGGTCGTCTCGCGCGCCGAGATCCTCGAGCAGGTGTTCGGCCAGCGCGGCGACCTGCAGACGCGCGCGGTCGACATGGCGATCGTCGTGCTGCGCAAGAAGGTCGAGGACGATCCGGCGCACCCGCGCATCATCGTGTCGGTGAAGGGCGCCGGCTACGCGTGGGGTCCCGCCAGCCCATGAGCGCCGCGC
Organism: Kofleriaceae bacterium; assembly: GCA_035546475.1. Classification (GTDB taxonomy): domain Bacteria; phylum Myxococcota_A; class Polyangia; order Haliangiales; family Haliangiaceae; genus UBA2376. The sequence continues at coordinate 4,424 of DASZXE010000710.1, read as the reverse complement.
GCGGCCGCCGCGACCTGACCGGCACCCGCACCGCCACCGTCGCGCTGCTGGTCACCGGCGCGCTGACCGCGGTGCTGGTCGCCTGGTTCAGCGCCGGCTGGCGCGCCGCCCACCGCGATCGCGACGCGCTCGAGGCGAAGGCGCGCGCCGCCGCCGAGGCCGCGGCCGCCGACGACGCCGCGGCGGTGATCACGCGGCTCGAGGACCTGCGCGCCGCCGAGTCGCAGCGCCCGTACTTCCACTACCAGAACCTCTTCCACGATCCGCGCGGCGCGAGCGAGGGCCGCTCGGTCGTGCCGTCGCCGCTCGCCGGCGGCCCGCTCGACCCGCTGATCGCCATCCACTTCCAGTTCGACGGCAAGGGCACGATCACCGCGCCGACAGTGAACGAGGAGGTGCCCGACAGCCCGAGCAAGCACGACGCGCTCGATCGCACGCTCCTGTCCGGGCTCGAGGCGGCGCGCACCGAGCTGGTGAGCCCGGGCGATCCGATCCAGATCGCGATGGCGACGCCGGCGCCGGTCAAGGGCGACTCGAACGTGCAGGGGTCGATGAAGGCCCCGCGGCAGGTCGCCGACGACGATGACGGCGCTGTCGGCGCTGTCGGCGCTGTCGGCGAGGGCGCCGACGTGCTCGCCCAGCTCGACTCGACCGACGCCAGCGACGCCAGCGACGTCAGCGAGAAGAAGGCGAAGTCGATCCCGTACGCGAAGAAGCCGATGCCGCCGCGCGCGCCCGAGCCGAAGCAGCAGGTGGTCGCGCTCGATCCGGACGTCTACGCGCAGAACGTCTCGTCGAACCAGATCTTCGTCGAGAGCCGGCAGCGCCAGGCCGCAGAGCCCCAGCAGGCGCCGCAGCAGGCGCCCATGCAGGCGCCCATGCAGGCCATCGACCAGGCGGATCAGCAGCGCCAGCAGGAGCCGCAGACCGAGGGCAGCCTCGGCAACGGCCCCGGCGTGGCCGTCCAGCAGGAGGAGGCCCCGCCGCCGCGCGCGCAGCCGCCGCACCGCGCGGCGGCCCGCCCGCGCGTCGTCAAGCCGCCGGCGCCTCCGCCCGGCCCGGTCCTCATCACCGTCAACCCGCTCGCCTGGAGGGCGGCGACCGTGAAGGGCGAGCCGGCGCTGGTCGCCGTCCGCCAGGTCACGACGCCCGACGGCGTGCTCACCCAGGGCCTGATGATCGATCGCGCGCAGGTCGCGGGCTGGCTCGCCGACCGCGGCGGCCCGGCGGCGACGATCTCGACGTCGTCCGTCCCCGGGCCGAGCGCGCCGATCGGCCTCGGCGGCGTCCACTGGTGGGTCGCGGTCGACGCCGCCGACGCGCTGCGCGCCGCGGCCGCCGCCGGTGCCGGCCTCGAGCGCGCCTTCCTCGGCCGCTTCATCCCGGTCGCCGCGCTCGCCGCGCTGTCCGCCATGCTCGTCGTGCTGCTCACCGCCCGCGCCGAGCGCCTCGCCCGCCAGCGCGCCCGCTTCGCCGCCGCCGCCGCCCACGAGCTGCGCACGCCGCTCGCCGGCATCCAGCTCTACGGCGACATGCTCGTCGACGGCCTCGGCGATCCGAAGCGCCACCGCGACTACGCCCGCCGGGTCGCCGAGGAGGCCTCGCGGCTCGGCCGCGTGGTCGCCAACGTCCTCGGCTTCTCGCAGCTCGAGCGCGGCAGCCTCGCGGTCCGCCCCGAGCCCGCCGATCTGTCGGCCGCGGTGCAGGCGATCGTCGAGCGCGCCGAGCCCGGCCTGCTCCGCGCCGGCGCCACCGTCCTGCTCGACGCGCCGCCCGGCCTCCGCGCGCGCTTCGACGCCGACGCGCTCGCCCGCATCGTCGGCAACCTGCTCGACAACGCCGAGAAGTACACGCGCGAGCACGCCGATCGCGCCATCGCCGTCACCGTCCGCGAGGCGGGCGACCACGCCGAGATCGTCGTCGTCGATCACGGCCCGGGCCTGCCGGCGTCGCTGCGCCGCCGCCGCTTCCGGCCGTTCGCGCGCGGCACCGGCGACGACGGGCCGCCCGGCCTCGGCCTCGGCCTCGCGCTGTCGCAGAACCTCGCGACCGCGATGGGCGGCTCGCTGACCTGGCGCGATCAGGCGGAGGGTGCCGCGTTTGTCGTCAGCGTGCCGATGGCTCACGTATAGTCGGCCCGTGGCCTCTCCCCTGGTCTCGTTCGCGTCGATCGTGTCGATCGCTTCGGGTGCGGCGGCGCTGTGCCTCGCGGCGGCCCCGGCGGCGGCCGGCCCGCTCGAGCTGGGCGCGCTGTTCGGCCCCCACCGCTTCTCGGATCAGTCGGTGCTCGGCCAGAGCGACACCATGCCGACGTCGCTCGGCAGCACCGTCATCGTCGGCGTGCGCGTCGGCAAGCCGCTGACGTCGTGGCTCGCCGTCGAGGGCGAGGTCGCGCTCACGCCGGCGACCACCGTCGACTACGACCTCGGCGTCTTCTGGATCGAGCCCCGCGCGCAGCTCCGCTTCCAGCTCCCCGGCGATCGCCTGCACCCGTTCTTCGTCCTCGGCGCCGGCATGCCGTCGGCGGTCTCCAACAACACGACCGTCTTTCCGAGCGGCGTCACCGAGGAGGGCTACGGCGGCGCCGGCGTCGCGTTCCGCCCGGGGCGCGGCATCGGCCTCCGGCTCGACCTGCGGGTCAGCATCCTGCCGTCGCGCGACACCGCCGACTTCGCCGCCACCGCCGAGGGCGAGCTGATGGCCGGGCTCTGGTTCGAGCTCGGCGGCAAGAAGGCGCCGCGCATCGCCGGCCCGACGGCCGTCGCCGCCGCCCCCGTCGACACCGACGGCGACGGCATCCCCGACGCCGACGACCAGTGCCCGACCCGGCCCGAGGACAAGGACGGCCGCGACGACGCCGACGGCTGTCCCGACATCGACGACGACGGCGACCTCGTCCTCGACATCGCCGACAAGTGCCCGACCGAGGCGGAGACGTTCAACGGCTTCGAGGACGACGACGGCTGCCCCGACACCGTGCCGCCCGACGTCGACGGCATCATCGGCACCATCGAGGGCCTCAACTACGAGCCGGGCGTCACCGACGTCGCGCCGACCGCGCAGCCGACGCTCGACATGATCACCGAGATCCTGCGGCGCCACCCGTCGATCCGGCTCGTCATCGTCGGCCACACCGACGCCACCGAGGCGGTCGACGCCGCGCCCAGGCCGGCCGAGGGCGAGCCGGCGCTCGATCCCGAGCTGCTCGCGACCCAGCTCGGTCAGGCGCGCGCGCAGGCGGTGCGCAACGAGTTCGTCAAGCGCGGCGTCGGCTCGTCACGCCTGGTCGTCGTCAGCGCCGGCCTCGGCGAGCCGGTCTCCGACGACTCGCCGCGCGGCCGCGCCCGCAACCGCCGCGTCGAGCTGCGGCTGTTCACGCCCCGGCGCGAGACGCATTAGGCTACGCGCTCTTGCTGATCCCACACCGCTCGGTCTCGACGAGCAGGTAGAGGAGGCGGCTGAAGTTGAGCCGCGCCTCGTCGGAGCGGATGCGGGCGGTCAGCTCGCCGATGCTGGCGTGGCCGTCGCACATCGCGTGCACGCGGACGAGCGCCTCGCCGAGCCCGAAGTCGCCGAGGTCGCCGGTGGCCTCGGCGGACGCCGGCGCCGGCCGCCACGCGAGCCGCCCGGCCAGCCACTCGTCGACGAACGCCGCGTCGAGCGCGCTCGCGCCGGCGCCGAGCACGCGGAAGGCGTCGAGGTGGAGCGGCTGCACCTGGAACGGGTTCGCGCGCCCGAGGTACCAGCGGTACCGGCCCTTCGCCCACCCGCACGCGTCGACCAGCTTGCCGGTCACCTGCGCGGTCAGCAGCCGGTACGCCTCCAGCGCCGACAGGAGGCCGAGGCCGACCAGGGTGTCGGCGAGCCGGTTGTGGAACCTCGGCATCACCGCCACCGCGCGGTCGAGCGCCGACTGCGTCAGCACGCCCTGCGCGACCAGGAAGTCGCCCAGCCGCTCGCTCGTCACGTTCGACGACACGTACTGCGGGTGGCCGTCGCCGAGGTAGACCTCCTTCAGGATGCCGGCCCGCCCCTCGAGGACGAGCAGGCCGGTCGCCCGCTCGCGCGCGAGGCGGTGGATGAGCCGCGTCGGCGACGACACGCGGAGGTCGCCGGTCTCGTGCGGCGCGGGCGCCACCCGCGAGACCTGCGAGACCTGCGAGGCCTGCGAGACCTGCGAGACCTGCGAGACCTGCGACACCTGCGTCGTCGACGGCGGGCGCGGCTCGCGGCCGACCGGCGTCGCCGGCCGCACCTGCGCCGGCTGGTCCTCGGCGACGACGTCCGCGCCGCCGCGCGACACGCCGGCGATGAACTCCGCGCGGGCGACGTTGCGCTCGGCGGCGGCGTGGGCGAGGTCGAGCCGCGTCTGCGGGCCGCTCAGCGTCCCCGGCGCCGCCGGGTGCTCGGCCGCCATCGCGGTC
>DASZXE010000709.1:0-3983 GCA_035546475.1 Kofleriaceae bacterium | reverse complement strand
CGACGCCGGCGGGGACGAAGCCCGCCGCGACGACGCCGGCGGGGACCAAGCCCGCCGCGACGACGCCGCCGGCCGGCGGCACGTGATCCGCCGCGTCGACAAGCCCTGGGGCCACGAGCTGGTGTGGGCCGAAGGCGACCGCTACGTCGGCAAGATCCTCCACATCCGCGCCGGCGAGGCGCTGTCGCTCCAGTACCACCGGGTCAAGGACGAGACGGTGATGGTGCTGTCCGGCTCGATGCGGTTCGAGCACTTCCGCGACGGCGAGGCGCCGGCGGTGGAGGTCCTCGCGCCGCGCCAGCCGTTCCACATCCCGCCCGGCATGCGCCACCGCATGATCGCGCTCGAGGACACCGACGTGCTCGAGGTGTCGACCCCGGAGCTCGACGACGTCGTCCGCCTCGCCGATCGCTACGGCCGCGCCGGCTGACGCGCCGCCGCGCGCGGCGATGCTAGCCTCGCCGGCATGACGGCCACCGCGAGCGAGGCGCGCGAGGCGCGCGAGGCGCTCGCCGCGATCCACCGCGAGCTCGACCGCGTCTTCGAGCTGGCGCGCGAGCTGCTGGTCGTTGGCGACGGCCCGCACGCGGCCCGGGCGCTCGCCGCCTACGCCGCGCTGACCGCCGCCCACGCCGAGGCCGAGGAGCGCCTGCTCCTGCCGCGCCTGCCGCCCGACGCCCGCTGGCCGGCGGCGCTCTACGTCGGCCAGCACCGCAAGCTGCTCGTCGGCCTCGACCGCGCCGCCGACCTCGTCGCCGCCGTCCGCGCCCCCGCGCCGCGCTGGCGGGTCGCGGCCCTCTGCGCGCTCGACACGCTCATCCCCGTCCTCCACCTCGCCGAGCATCACCACCAGGCCGAGGAGGAGGCGCTGTTCCCCGTCGTGCCCGCCGCCGCGCTCGCCGCCGTCGCCGCCGCGTGGCCGGCCGCCGTCGCGCTCCACGCCGGCACCCTCGCCACCTGCCAGGCCGCCCTCGACCACCCCGCCCGCTGAGGCGCTCGCCCTGCTATCGTCAGCGTCTCCCATGACGACGCCCTCGCTCGATGACCTCCGCGCGCGCTTCGCCGCCTGCGGGTCGCTCGCGGAGGCGATCCTCGCCGGCCTCGCGCTCGCGCCGGCGTGGTCGGTCGTCGACGTCGTCGTGCAGGACGAGTTCACCCACGACGTCGTCCTGGCGGCGGCCGCCGGCGGCCCCGCGATCGTCCTCGACTGCACGTGACTGGGCCGCGTCGACGCGGTCTCCGTGTGGGACCATCGCCCGACCGCCGACGAGCTGCTCGCCGCCCGCCTCGCCGCCGGCTGGTCGCCCACGCCCACCTCGACCCGCGACGGCGACGTCGTCATGGGCCACGCCTGCAAGCTGCCGGCGCGCCCCGCGGCGCCGGGCTGACGCCCGCTACAGGTAGGCGGGGTCGCGGTGCTCGCCGAGGGCGGCGCGGAACTGATCGCTGATCTCGCCGACGGTGACGCCGTCCTTCACCGCGGCGAGGATCGGCGGCATGACGTTCTCGTCGTCGCGCTCGAGGGCGGTGCGCAGCGCGGCCAGGCGCGCCGCGACCACCGACGGATCGCGCGCGGCCTTGAAGGCCTTGATGCGCGCGACCTGATCGCGCTCGACCTCCGGCTCGATCTTGAGCGTCGGGATGCCGTCGCCGTCGTCGTCGGAGACGTACTTGTTGACGCCGACGATGCCGCGCTCGCCGCTGTCGACCTGCCGCTGGAACTCGTACGCCGCCCGCGCGATCTCGCGCTGCGGGTAGCCCTCCTCGACGGCGCGGACGATGCCGCCCATCGCGTCGATCTTCTTGATGTAGTCCCACGCCGCCGCCTCGACCTGGTCGGTCAGCGTCTCGACGAAGTAGCTGCCGCCGAGCGGGTCGGCGACGTTGGCTACGCCGGTCTCCTCGAGGATCACCTGCTGCGTCCGCAGCGCGAGCTGGGCCGCGTCCTCGGTCGGCAGCGCGTACGTCTCGTCGTAGCTGTTGGTGTGCAGGCTCTGGGTGCCGCCGAGCACCGCGGCCAGCGCCTGCATCGTCGTCCGCACGACGTTGTTGAGCGGCTGCTGCGCCATCAGCGACACGCCGGCGGTCTGCGCGTGCGTGCGGAGGATCCACGAGCGCGCCTGCCTGGCGCCGAACCGGTCGCGGACGATCTGCGCCCACATGCGGCGGCCCGCGCGGAACTTGGCGATCTCCTCGAAGAAGTCGTTGTGGACGTCCCAGAAGAACGACAGCCGCGGCGCGAACTCGTCGATCGGCAGGCCGGCGTCGACGCCGAGCTGCAGGTAGCCGATGCCGTCGGCCAGCGTGAACGCCAGCTCCTGCACCGCCGTCGCCCCCGCCTCGCGGATGTGGTAGCCGCTGATCGAGATCGTGTTCCACAGCGGCATCTCGCGGGTACACCAGACGAGCATGTCGCGGATGATCCGCATGTGGCCGCGGATCGGGCTGATCCACTCCTTCTGCGCGATGAACTCCTTCAGCATGTCGTTCTGCAGCGTGCCGCGCAGCTTGTCGGCGCCGACGCCCTGCCGCTCGGCGACCGCGACGTAGAGCGCGAGCAGCACCGCGGCCGGCGCGTTGATCGTCATCGACGTCGACACCTGGTCGAGCGGGATGTCGCCGAACAGCCGCGTCATGTCGTCGATCGAGGCGACGCTCACGCCCTCGCGGCCGACCTCGCCGAGCGAGCGCGGGTGATCGGGGTCATAGCCCATGAGCGTCGGCATGTCGAAGGCGGTCGACAGGCCGGTCTGGCCGTGCTCGAGGAGGAACTTGAAGCGGCGGTTGGTGTCCTCGGGCGTGCCGAAGCCGGCGAACATGCGCATCGTCCACGGCTTGCCGCGGTACATCGTCGCGTGCGGGCCGCGGGTGAACGGGTAGCTGCCGGGCTCGCCGAGCGCCTGCTCGTGGCGCCAGCCGCGGGCGGCGAGGTCGGCCGGGCCGTAGACCGGCTGGATCGGGATGCCGGACAGCGTGCGTCGGTCGCTCGACGGCGACCGCTCCGTCGACGGCGACGGGGACGACTTCTTCACCGGGGCCATGCGTCGGGTTTACCACGGGCTCGCGGCGGCGCGGCCGGTGCCTTGACAGGCCCGCGCCGGCCGCCTACCACGCGGCGATGCCGGTCCACCTGCGCGACGTGATCGCCCACCTCGACGCCACGCTCGAGATCGATCGCTTCAAGGACTTCGCGCCGAACGGGCTCCAGGTCGAGGGCTCGCCCGAGGTCGACACCGTCGTCACCGGCGTGTCGGCGAACCAGGCGCTGTTCGAGCGCGCGATCGAGCTCGGCGCCGACCTGATCGTCGTCCACCACGGCCTCGTCTGGGGCGGCGGCCTCCAGCGCATCACGGGGACGATGGCGCGGCGCATCCGCACGCTGCTCGCCAACGACGTCTCGCTCGCCGCCTACCACCTGCCGCTCGACAAGCACCCGCGGCTCGGCAACAACACCGGCCTCGCCGACGTCATCGGGCTCGCGCTCGCCGGCCGCGAGGCGTTCGGCGACGTCCGCGGCACGCCGCTCGGCCTCGCCGGCGTGTGGCCGGCCCCGCTGCCGCGCGACGAGGCGATCGGCCGCGTGCGCGCGGGCGTCCTCGGTGCGCGGGCCGCGCCGTTCGTCTTCCCGCACGGGCCGGACGCGGTGCGCAAGGTCGGCGTCTGCTCGGGCGCGGCGTCGGACCTGCTCGAGGCGGCGGCCGCCGCCGGCTGCGACCTGTTCGTCACCGGCGAGCTCGCCGAGCGCGCGGGCGACCTCGCGCGCGAGCTGCAGATCACGCTCGTCGCCGCCGGCCACTACGCGACCGAGGTCCACGGCCCGACCCGCCTCGCCGACGAGCTCCGCATGACCTTCCCCTCGCTCTCCGTCCACTTCGTCGGCATCCCCTCGCCCCTCTGACCCGCCTTTCGGCCTTTCAGGGCGCAGCGAGTCAGATCGATCCCAGGGGGCTGCACCCCTCCCTACCAGCGGAGTCCGGCGGAGC
>DASZXE010000708.1:0-9045 GCA_035546475.1 Kofleriaceae bacterium | reverse complement strand
AGCGCCCAGCTCCCGTCGGCGCGCGGGCCGCTGTAGACCTCGAGGCGCCGGCTCGCGAGATCGAGGCGCCAGTAGCACGGCACGCCGCCCGCCGCGTAGATGCCGGCCTTGCGGAGGTCGCGGCGCACGGTCGTGTCGCTGACCTCGACGACGAGGACGGTGTCCGCGCCGGTCGGATGGCGCCGGTCGAACGTGTTCTCGCCGCCGCGCGCGACGACCAGGTCCGGCTCGGGGAGCTGGCAGGCGTCGATCGCCAGCGGGAGCTGGGGCCGCACGCGGTAAGCCGGAGCGTAGGCGCGGTACAGCCGCGAAGCGAGGCGCTCTACCGAGCTGGCGTGCGGCGGATCTTGCGGCGGCATGGGCAGGAGCTCTCCATCGATCAGCTCGAGGCGATCGTCTGGATCGAGGATCCCGGCGGCGACCATCTGCATCACCTCGTCGGCGGTGAAGCGGCGCGGCGGATCGTCGGTGGCCTGCATCATGCTGATGACAGGATAGCGCGCCGGCGCAGTCAGGGGCGTCTCGATCATGGTGCGCCCGCTATCGGCCGCGCCCCGCCCCGGTTGCGCCGCGATCGAGCGATCGAGTCAGCGGGGCCGGGCTTCGGCCCAGCGCTTGAAAGCGTCGACGGTGCGCTGCGGGGTGTCGGTGGCGAGGGCGGCCTGGGCCCAGCGGGGGACCGCGCGGCCGGCCCAGCTCGAGAGCTGGTAGTGGAGGCGGCAGCGCCCGTCGCCGAGGTCGAGGATGCGCGCGGCGCCGTCGAGGCCGCGCTCGTCGCCCTCGACGGAGCTCCAGCGCTGCGTGCGCTCGGCCTCGTCGTGCTGGTAGCGCACGCGGTAGACCAGGCTGCCGGTCGACGGCATCGTCACGAACTGCACCAGGCGCGCGCGGCCGTCGGGCCCGCGCTCGAGCAGCTCGACCTCGGCGACGCCCGGCACCCAGGCGGGCACGCGCTCGAGGTCGGTCAGGAGCTCCCACGCACGGGCGGCGGGGCACTCCACGTCGATGCTGGCGTCGGCCACCGCGGGACTGTACGGCACGCGCGCCGGGGTCCGCCACTGCGGCAGCACGTCGCGCCCGCCGGTGTATGGTGCGCGCCATGATCGAAGCCAACCCGCACCTCTCCGTCGAGGTCGACTGCGGCGACGGCACGACGATGGGGCTCTACGTCGCCCATCCGCCCGGCGGCAAGGCCACCGCCGGCGTGCTCGTCCTGCAGGAGATCTGGGGCGTCAACCACCACATCCGCTCGGTCGCGGACCGCGTCGCGCGGCTCGGCTTCCTCGCCGTCGCGCCCGACCTGTTCCACCGCAGCGCGCCCGGCTTCCAGGCCGCCTACGACGACCGCGGCGGCGTCCCGCACGCGATGGCGATCAAGCCCGACGGCGCCGCCGCCGACCTGCGCGCGGCGCACGCGTGGCTCGCCGGGGCGCTGCCCGAGGGCGCGCCGACCGCCGCGCTCGGCTTCTGCATGGGCGGCCGCATGGCGTTCGCGGCCAACGCGCTCCTGCCGCTGTCGGCGGCGGTCAGCTTCTACGGCGGCGGCATCGCGTCGGCGCTCGAGCGGGCCGCCCAGCAGCACGGCCCGGTGCTGTTCTTCTGGGGCGGCAAGGACCAGCACATCACCGGCGACCACCGGCGCCAGATCGACGACGCGATGCACGCGGCGGGCAAGACGTTCGTCGACGTCCTCTACGACGACGCCGACCACGGCTTCTTCTGCGACGAGCGGCCGAGCTACCACGCCTCCGCCGCGCGCGGCGCGTGGGCGCTCACCGCCGACTTCCTCGCCGAGCACCTCGCCCGCCACGCCGCCTGAACGGCCGATCGGGCCCGATCGATCGACGAGAGGGTTGGCGTTCTGGCCAACCCCGTGAACGGCCGTGAGGCTCCGGTCCGAATGGGGGCTGGAATCGTGACGGGTGCGGGGCGATACTGGGCCCATGTTGCGACGTGGTCTGGTCGCGCTGCTGTTCGTCGCCGCGGGGTGTGGGGACAACCTCGCGTCGCGTCCGCAGGACGGCGGGCCGACCCCGGGCGACGCGGGCGTCGACGCCGAGGTCGACGCCGGGCCGAACCCGAACGCGTCGCCGGTCGTCATCATCATGATCGGCGACGGCATGGGCATGGGCCAGATGGAGGCGTCGTCGCTGTACCGCTACGGCCAGCCCGGCAAGCTGAAGATGGAGCAGCTCCCGTACCGCGGCGTGGTGCGGACCGGCGGGCCGTCGGGCATCACCGACTCGGCCGCCGCCGCCACCGTGATGGCGACCGGCCACTACACGTACAACGGCGAGCTCGGCCTCGATCGGCACGGCCTGCAGGTGCAGACGCTCGTCGAGCGCGCCGCGTCGCGCGGCTGGGCGACCGGCGTCGTGACGACGACGTCCTTGCCCCACGCGACGCCGGCCGGCTTCACCTCGCACGTGACGTCGCGCAACAGCATGAACGACATCGCGACGCAGATGGTCAACCTCACCCACCCCGACGTCATGCTCGGCGGCGGCACGCTCTACTTCGCGCCGCGCGGCGCCGGTTCGCTGCGCACCGACGACGGCCTCTACGGCGCGCTGCTGAGCGCCGGCTACCGGCTCGCCTTCACGCACGCGGAGATGGACGCCGCGGTCGCCGCCGGCGCGCCGCGGCTGTTCGGCGCGTTCGCGCCCGACATGATGACGTACGTCTCCGGCCGGCGGCCCGACACGACGGAGCCGATGCTCGCCGACATGGCGCAGGCCGCGCTGACCACGCTCGATCGCGATCCGCACGGCTTCTTCCTCATGATCGAGGGCGGCCGCATCGACCACGGCGGCCACGCCGAGAACCTGGTCGACAGCGTGCAGGAGACGCTCGCCTTCGACGACACCGTCGACGTCGTCGAGCGGTGGGCGCGCGCGCGCGGCAACGTGACGCTGCTGGTCACCGCCGACCACGAGTGCGGCGGCCTGCAGGTGACCGAGGCCAAGCCGGCCGGCACCTACCCGGCCGTGAGCTGGCGGTGGGGCGCCCACACCAACGCGCGGGTGCCGGTCTTCGGCGAGGGGCCCGGCACCGACATCGTCGACGGCGAGGTCATCGACCACCGCTGGATCTATGGCATCGCGAAGGCGCGCATCGACCGCGGCTCGTTCCAGACGCCGCCGCGCGAGCCGATCCCCGACGGCGAGCTGGGCGACCTGCGCTGGCGGACGGCGCTCCAGCAGAACACGACCGGCTTCGGCGTCGGCTTCAACCAGCTCGACGCGCTCTGGCTCGACGCGACGATCGACGGCCTCTACATCGGCGTCGAGGGCCTGTTCGAGTGGGACCACAACGCGGTCGAGGTCTGGCTCGACGTCGATCCGGAGAGCGGGCTCGGCCTGCCGGGCCTCGAGGGCTTCCTCACCGACAGCACCGGCGTCGCCGACCAGGTGCTCGGGCAGTCGCACGTCACCGAGGGCGCCTCCGAGTTCGAGGCGGACGCCGTGCTGGTGTCGGTCGGCGGCACCGACCCGCACATCGAGGACTTCAACGACGCCGCCGGCCTGCGCGGGCTGCGTCCGCCGTACGGACGCGCGAACAACCTCGGCTGGCTGCGCGCGGCCATCAACTTCGGCGACGTGCGCACGCGCGACGTGCCGCACGACCCGGTGCCGGGCCAGGGCATGGAGGCGTTCGTGCCGTGGTCGATGCTGTACCCGGGCGGCGCGGTGCCGCTCGGCGCCCGCATCCGGCTGGCGGCGATGATGGTGGACACGACGGGCGGCTACACGTCGAACCAGTTCCTGCCCTCGCTGCCGCCGGGCAGCGACAACCCCGGCACCGCGTCGACGCCGCTGCCCGGCATCGTCGAGTACTGGCTCGACAGCAACCTCGACGGCATCGTCGACGGCGACCAGCCGCCGGTCGTCCTCCCGTAGCGCGCCCGCAGGCGCGTCGCGCGGCCCGGCGATCCGCGGCCGCGGGCATCCGCGGCCTCGAGGCTAGCCTTGCTGCGCGGCGAACCGGTCGGCGAACGCGTCGGTCGCCTCGACGAGCGCGCTGACGATGCCCGGCTCCTTGATCGAGTGGCCCGCGTCGGGCACCACGACCAGCCGCGACGCCGGCCAGCGGCGGTGCAGCTCCCACGCGCTCGCCATCGGACAGACGACGTCGTAGCGGCCCTGGACGATGATGCCCGGCACGTCGGCGATGCGCACCGCGTCGTCGAGGAGCTGGCTGTCGGTGCGCAGGAAGCCGCCGTGCACGAAGTAGTGCGCCTCGATGCGCGCGAACGCCTCGGCGAAGCGGTCCTCGCCGTAGCGCTCGATGTAGTCGGGGTCGACGTGCAGGCGGCTCGTCGAGCCCTCCCAGATCGACCACGCCCGCGCGGCCGCGGCCCGCTCGATCGGATCGTCGGACGTGAGCCGCCGGTGGTACGCGCTCATCAGGTCGCCGCGCTCGACCTCGGGGATCGGCAAGAGGAACTGCTCCCACGCGTCCCGGAAGAGCCAGCTCGCGCCCTCCTGGTAGAACCAGAGCAGCTCCTTGCGGCGCAGGAGGAAGATGCCGCGGAGGACGAGGCCGGTGACCCGGTCCGGGTGGGCCTGCGCGTAGGCGAGCGCGAGCGTCGAGCCCCAGCTCCCGCCGAAGACGAGCCAGCGCTCGAGGCCGAGGTGCTGGCGGAGGCGCTCGATGTCGTCGACGAGGTCCCAGGTCGTGTTCTCGCGCAGCTCGGCGTACGGCGAGCTCTGCCCGCTGCCGCGCTGATCGAACAAGGTCAGGTGCCAGCGCGCCGGATCGAAGTAGCGCCGGTACGCCGGATCGAGCCCGCCGCCGGGGCCGCCGTGGAGGAAGAGCGCCGGCAGCGCGCCCGCCGTTCCGACCTGCTCGAAGTAGATCGTGTGCAGCGGCGAGACCGCGAGGCGGCCGGTGGCGAACGGTTCGATCGGCGGGTAGAGGTCGCGCATCGAGGTCATGGCTCCATCATTTGTGGAGCGCGCGGGCCGTCGCGTCGAGGAGCGACTTCGGGCTGACCGGCGCCCCGGTGGCGCCGATCATCCACGCGTCGGGCAGGATCGAGCCCTGGCGGGCGACCCGCGCGTACTCCGACGCGAACGTCGCCGCGTCCTTGCCGGCCACGTGCTCCTCGAGCTGGAACGCGATGCAGTGGCCGAGCACGTAGTTGAACAGGTAGAGCGGGATCGAGATCGTGTGGCTGTAGATGCCGAGCAGCGACGTCTGGCCGGCGCCGCCCAGGTACGGCGCGTAGTACCTGTCCCACGCCGCGCGCGCGATCGAGACGGTCGCCTGGCGGAGGTCGGCGGCGGTCGCCTGCGGGTGCGCGTAGAGCCAGTGCCAGACGTCGAGCTCGACGAGCGCCGAGCCGGCGATCTCGCGCGCGTTCCAGAACGCGTCGAGGACGCGCAGCCGCTCGGCCTCGGGGCCGGCGCTGGCGCGGCCGAGGAGCTGGAGGTCGCGCGCCTGGAACAGGAACGCGAGCGCCTCGGTGAACGCGGTGTTCGGCACGCCCTTCAAGAGCGTGTGATCGACCTCGTAGAGCGAGAAGTACTGCTCGACGTTGTGGCCGAGCTCGTGGATCGCGATGTTGTAGCCCTTGTAGTCCATGCCGCCCGCCTCGATGCGGGTGCGCAGGTGGGGCTTGTCGCCGCGCCGCTCGGCCTGCATCGCGTGGCCGGCGCCGCGCGACGGATCGACGGCGATGCTGGCGGCCAGCGTGCGCGCCTGCGCGTCGGTGAAGCCGAGGTCGTGGAAGATGCGCGGCAGGTCGGCGGCGAACGCGTCGGCGTCCGGGTAGCGGCGGCGGGTCTCGGCGTCGAGCTCGCGCTCGGGCAGCGTGCCGCCGCCGAACTCGTACCAGAGGTCCTCCGGCTCGAGGTCGCGGCCGAGGCGCGCCTTGATCTCGCGTGCCGCGTCGGCGGCGAGCGGCGACTCGAGCAGCTCGACGATCAGGCCGCGCACGCGCTCCTCCGGCAGGCGGGCGTCGGCGAACGCGCGGTCGAGGTAGGTCGGCGCGGTCGGCGCGTAGGCGTCGGCGCGGCGCTCGGCGCGGAAGCGGGCGAGCACGTGCTCGAAGCGGGTGTCCGGCTCCGACGCGGTCGACGGCGTCGTCGGCCGATCGGCCGGCGCGTCGGCCTCGATCTCCTCGGGCGGCGACGCGGTGACGGTGTTGGCGAACGGATCCCAGTCGAGCCGCGGGTTGTCGATGACCGCGCGCGGGATGGTCTGGGTGACGATCCGCTCCATCACCTGCACGATCGTGCGCTGCTTGGCGAGGCCGTCGGCGTCGGCGTAGTTGGCCTTCAGCTCGTCGCGCAGGTTCCAGTGGCTGATGAGCCGCTTGCCCGACGGGAAGCGGCGGTGGCCGCTGTCGTCGAGGACGTGGTGCATCCACAGGTTGTAGCCGGCGACGTAGCCGTCGGCGTCGCTCTCGGCGGCGGCGGCGGCGGCGGCGATGTCGGCGGGGACGCGCCGATCGAAGCGGCGGGTGAGCGCGAGCTCGGCCCACTGGCGGCGCGTGTAGGTCGCGGCGGCCGCCTGCTGCTCGGCGAGCGGGATCAGCGGGAAGTTCAGCAGCGCGACGAACGCGACCTTGCTGTCGAACAGGCCCTCGACGATGCCGGCCGACGGATCGAAGGCGGCGAGCAGCGGATCGACCGGCAGCATCGGCCCGGTGTCGACGTCCGTGTTCCACTTGAGGGTGCGCTCCAGCTCGAGCAGGTGGCCGTCGAGCTGCTCGAACTGCTGCTCGAGGCGATCGAAGAGCGCGTCGAGCTCCTGCGGGCCGGCGACGAACTGGTCGAGGCAGAACGCCGACAGGTCGCCGTCCTCCTTGCGCCAGAGGGCGGCGACCTGCTTGACGCCGCGCTCGATGCGCGGGCGCGCGTCCTCGCCGTGGCGGGCGACCAGCGCCTGGATCGCGGCGTCGACGGCGGCGGGATCGACCGGCTCGCTGGCGTGAGCGGCGGCGGTCGTCGTCGTCGGCGGCGGCCCGTGGTGCGCGCAGGAGGCGAGGAGCGCGGCGGCCACCGCGGCCAGCGCGCGGCGGAGGAGCGGGTGCGGGCGGGGCGGCGACACGGCGGCATCGTGGACCACGCGGCGCAGCCGGGCAAGGCACGCGCGGGCGCGCCGCCGCGCGTGGCGAGGAGTAAGCTCGCGGCGTGCCCGACGACGGATCGCAGAAGAACCTCCTCGGCCTCCCGATCGAGACCTGCTCGAACGCGCCGCTGACCGGCTACTTCCGCACCGGCTGCTGCGAGACCGACGAGACCGACGTCGGCTCGCACACGGTGTGCACGCAGGTGACCGCGGAGTTCCTCGAGTTCCAGCAGCGGCGCGGCAACGACCTGGTGACGCCGCGCGGCGGCTTCCCGGGGCTCAAGCCGGGCGATCGCTGGTGCGTGTGCGCGGCGCGGTGGAAGGAGGCGCTCGACGCCGGCTGCGCGCCGCCGGTCGTGCTGGCGGCGACGCACGCCGAGGCGGCGCAGATCGCCGGCCGCGAGGCGTTGCTGGCCCACGCGCTCGATCCGTCGTCGCTGAACTGACCGGCACGGCGGCGCGCGCGGCGCGGCGGCGTGCGGGGCTGGGTCGGGGCGGACCCGGCGGCGGCGGGGCGTGGGTCCGCGCGGCGACGATCCCGGCCGGTGCGCGTCGTGGCTCCAGGCGCTTGCGCGTGGCCCGCAGGTTGCTGATGGTCGGCGCCATGCTCCGCACCCGCTCGTTCGCCCTGGGCGCCGCCGCCCTCCTCGCCCTCGCCGCCTGCGGCAAGAAGTCCGACAAGGACAAGGCCGCCGGCCCGGCCCCGACCGCGCCGGCGCCCACCGCGCCGCCCGCGACCACGCCTCCTCCGCCGCCGCCTCCTCCGCCGCCGGCCGCCTACTCGCCCGACGCCGCGAAGCAGCTCATCGGCAAGCTCGGCGGCAGCGACTGCGCCGTCTCCGACGACTGCGAGGCGTACAAGACGCTGGTCGGCTTCGGGCCGAAGGCCGAGCCCGACCTCCTCGCCGCGCTGTCGGATCCGGCGGTGTCGAACGACGGCAAGCGGATGGCGGCCGAGGCGCTCGGCGCGATGAAGGCGGCCGACGCCGGCCCGAAGCTCGTCGAGCTCGGCATGGCCAGCGACGACGTCGTGGTGGAGTCGGACCTGTTCAAGGCGGCCGGCGAGTGCGGCGGCAAGCCGACGTTCGACGCGCTGATCGCGGCGTACGCGAAGGCGATCGCGTCGACCGACGACGACCACGACGTGCCGCTGCGCGACGGCCTGCGCGCGTTCCCCGCCGACAGCGTCGCGTGGGCGATGGACCAGCTCTCGAAGGTGAAGAAGGGGACCGACGCCACCGGCTACGCGGACCTCGTCACCGACAGCGCGTCGGCGGCCGACCTGCCCGGCATCGTCGACGCGCTCGGCAAGAGCAAGGACGTGATGGTGCGCGACCGGCTCGCCGCGAAGGCGATCGAGCTCGGCGACACGGCGCACTTCGACGTCTTCGTCGCCGGGCTGTCGTCGAAGGACGAGTACGACCGCTCCGACGCGGCGAACTTCCTCGCCGAGGTCGCCGACAAGGCGCCGGCCGACGTGAAGCCGAAGCTCGTCGACCTCTTGCAGAAGGGCAAGGCCGCCGATCAGGGTGGGCTGACCGCGCAGGGCTACGACGAGGCGCTGAAGAAGCTGCAGTAGGCGCGCGCGGGCGCCGGCGTCACTTCTTCTCGGTGTGGCAGTCGAGGCAGCCGAAGCCGTCGGGCGCGGTGCGGCTGCGCTCGGGCACGCCGAGCAGGTCGGCCATGCCCGGCGTGACCTGCTCCTTCATGAACTTCGCGATCTCGGCGTGCTTGCCGGCGCGCAGCTCGGCGAAGTCGAGCTTGGGCAGGTCGGGGTTCGGCATCTTGAACTCCTTGGTGACCGCGCCCTGGCCGTGGCAGCTCTTGCAGTTGAACTTGGCGTAGTCCTTCGCGTCGAAGGCCTTGAAGGCGGTCTTCATCGCCGGCATGACCTTGTCGCGCATGTACTTCTCCTTGGCCTCCTTCGTCGGCAGGTCGTCGAACTTGAAGGCGGCGGAGCCGGAGCCG
>DASZXE010000707.1:0-3588 GCA_035546475.1 Kofleriaceae bacterium | reverse complement strand
CCGTACGGCATGCCGCCGCAGGCCGCCGGCGGCGCGCAGAAGACGATGATGGCGCCGATGCCCGCGGGCGTGGGCGGGCCGCCGCCGCCGGCCGGCATGGGTGGACCGCCGCCCGCCGCCGCGCCACCGGCGCAGCCGGGCCAGGCCGGCCAGGCCGGCTACGTCGCCGCCAGCCCGGTGCAGAAGACGATGATCGCCGGCATGTCGCCATTCGCGCCCGGCGGCGCGATGGCCGGCATCAACCCGGCCGCGCCGGGCGCCACCGCGGCGGCGATGGCGCAGATGGGGCAGCAGCCGGGCCAGCGTCCCAACATGCAGCCGGGCCAGCCCGGCATGCCCGGCATGAACATCCCGAACATGGGCCCCGGCGGCACCATGCCCGGCAGCGGCGGCATGGGCTCGTCCCCCGCCTTCGGGTCGATCCCGACGCAGGCCGGCGGCGGTCCGCCCAAGACCATGATGCTGCAGAACACCGAGGGCATCGTGTCGGTCGCCGCGCGCGGCGCCGGCGCCATCCCGCCGAGCAACGCCGGCCAGGCCGGGTTCCCGGGCGCCGCCCAGCAGCCGGGCGGGTATCCGTCGAACATGCCGGGCCAGATGCCCGGCCAGATGCCCGGCCAGATGCCGGGGAACATGCCCGGCCAGATGCAGTCGAACATCCCGATGCTGCCGCCGACCACGGGCGCGAGCGGCACCTTCTGGGCGATCAGCCTCATCATCGGCGCCGGCATCGGCGCCCTCGGCTACCTGCTCGTCCGCGCGATGTGACCATGGCACCCGACCGGCCCGATCCGCCCGACGACGGTGAGCCGACCACGCCCGCGACGCCCACGACGCCCGCGGCGGCGTCCGAGGCGGCGGGCGGGCGCGCGCCGTCCGACCTGCGGGTCAAGGACCTGGTCGGCAAGAGCCGCGACGAGCTCGAGCAGGAGCTCGACCCGGCCACGCTCGCCGAGCTGGCGAGCTGGTTCGCGCGGCCCAACATCCTCGACGTCAAGGCCCGCGAGGTGCCCGACGAGGTCACCGCCGGCCGCGCCCGCGACCTCGACGACTTCGAGAAGCTCGCGCTCGCGCTCGGGGCCGGCGCCGACCAGTACACGCCCGAGGACATCCGCGCGCGGGCGATGCAGGCGGTCGATCCGACGATGATCGATATCCTCGACCGCCACACCCGCGCCGCCGAGGGGCTCCTGCGCGCGCGCCCGGAGCCGCCGCGCCAGGTCGTCGACGAGACGATCGTGCCGGCCTCGGTGCGAGCGCTCGCGCCGCGCGGCGACGACGACGAGGGCGGCATCAGCTTCGAGCCGCGCCAGTACGGCATCGCGCGCGACATCGAGGCCCTGCTCGAGCGAGACAACGCGCCGCAGGCGGTCCTGCGCGACCTCAACCGGCCGGTCGAGGAGTTCGAGCGCCGCCTCGAGCCCGCCTTCCCGCCGCCGCCGGCCGAGGAGGACATGACCTTCGCGATCCGCGACGCGCTGCGCTGGCGGCCGGAGAAGGTGCCGCCGCGCGAGGTCATCCCCGACGTGGCCGCCACGTGGCGGTCGCTGGTCCTCGGGAGCTGGAGCCAGCTCGTCGCCGAGGCCAAGGCCGTGCGCGCCGCCGAGATCGCCGAGTCCGACCGTCAGACCCAGGCCGACGCCGAGCGCGGCATCATCTGGCGGTGGTGACGTGCATCCAGCCTGCAAGGAAGGATCGGCGGCGTCCGTCCGTACCAGGATCGAAAGCATGTCTGTCGCCATGAGGACGCCGTGATCGAGCAGCGCGAGCCGACATCGTTGGTGTTCGACCGGTTCGTGATGCAGACGGTCGGGCGCACCGATGTAGGTGCGCAGCGCACCCAGAACGAAGACGCCATGTACTACGACGACTTCCTCGGCGTGTACCTGGTGTGCGACGGGATGGGCGGCCACGCCTCCGGGCAGGTCGCCTCGGACCTCGCGATCCGCACGATCGTCCACGCGCTCAAGACCAACGACCCGGTGCCGGCGCCCGGCACCGACCCGCTGGTGACCGCGATGAAGGCGGCCAACGCCGCCGTGTTCCAGCGCGGCCAGATCGACCCGACCTGCCACGGCATGGGCACCACCGCGGTCGGCCTGCGCGTCGACGGCGGCATCCTGCACATCTGCCACTGCGGCGACTCGCGCGCGTACCTGCTGCGCCACGGGCAGTTCATGCCGATCACGCGCGACCACTCGCTGCGCAACCTCTACCAGGACCGGCCCGATCTCATCGGTCAGCTCGGCCCGGCGACGTCGAACGTGATCATCCGCGCGGTCGGCCTCGATGCCGCGGTCGAGATCGAGCACAACACGATGCCGATCGAGCACGGCGACGTCTACCTGCTCTGCTGCGACGGCCTGTCGGACCTCGTCGACGACTGGATGATCCGCGAGATCCTGACCGCCGGCGACCCGCTCGACGTCGTCGCCGACAACCTGATCCGCGCCGCCAACAACAACGGCGGCACCGACAACATCACGGTCGTCCTCGCCCAGGCGTTCATGGACACGCTCTGGGCCCCGCAGCAGCCGCAGTACGGCTACCACCAGCAGGCGTACTGACAGGGTTGCCGAGGACACCGATCGCGATCGATCGGCGCCTGCAAGCTCGATCCCTGGCCCGTCGTACGCGGGCCGAGCACGCATTCTCGGCAACGTGCGAGCGTCCCAGCGGAGCTCGGCGCTGGTTGCGCTGACTCGCCTTTCGCCCTTTCAGGCGCGGCGAGTCCGATCGCTCCCAGGGGGCTGCACCCCTCCCTACCGGCCCTACCGGCCCTACCGGCCCTACCGGCGGATCCGTAGGGTACCCACCCCGCTTTCGGCCACATCCCTCGGCCGGCCGGCGCGACCGTGTCGCGCGATCCACGTCTCGTTGGGCCGCGACCAAGATGGTTACCCGCTCCTCGATGCCTGATGTACGAGCATCGCGAAGAAGGGCGAGTCTGACCGAGATCGGTCCCGAGGTGCCGAGGTCCCCCTCGGGCCCGATCGGTCGACGAGAGGGTTGGCATCCTGGCCAACCCTCCGAGCTGGCAGGCTCAGGCGCCGCGCGCCGAGCGCGTCGCCGCCGCCTTCAACTGCGCGACCATGTCGGCCGGCCGCGACAGCTTGGCGTAGACGCGCGCCAGCCCGGCCGCCGCACGGACCTCGAAGCCCGGGGTCGCCCCCGCCTGCTTGAAGGCCTCCTCGGCGCCGAAGAAGTCCCCGCCGAGCGTCAGCACGTCGCCCAGCGTCGCCTGGAACGCGGCCTTCGTCGTCGGCGAGTGCGCGCGGCCGAGCCCGGCGCGCAGCACGCCCGCCGCCCGCGGACAGTCGCCGAACCGCGCCAGCGCGATCGCGAACGCGATGCGCGCGCTGCCGAACTGCGGCGACAGGTCGAGCGACTGCTGCAGCAGGTCGACGGCCGTCTGGTACTCGGCCGTCTTGATCGCGGCCACGCCGCGCTCGTAGTAGCGACGGGAGACCTGCGACATCAGTCGAGCTCCAGCAGGCTGAAGCGGGCCGACGCATCGTCACCGCTGCCGCCCTCGGGCCGCTCGGGCGCCGCCTGCGCCGGCGAGGGGGCCGCGGGGGCGGCCGGCGG
>DASZXE010000706.1:0-11408 GCA_035546475.1 Kofleriaceae bacterium | reverse complement strand
CCCCCCACGACCAGCGGGTAGAGGCCGATCGACGAGTTGTTGACGAAGACGCGGCCGTTGACCTCGCCGACATCGACCCGATCGATCGTCCCGGCGGCGATCGCGCGCGCGGCGGCCGCGAGCTCGCGCGGCATGCCGAGGTCGCCGGCGAAGTGGTTGAGCGTGCCGAGCGGCAGGACCGCGAGTGGGACGTCGCCGCCGGCGAGCGCCGAGGCCACCGCGCTGACGGTGCCGTCGCCGCCGGCGGCCACCACCGCGTCGACGCCGCTCGCGGCCGCGGCGCGGGCAAGGTCGGCGAGCCGGGGGCCGTCGCCGGGGTGGAGCTCGACCTCGACGCCGGCGTCGGTGAACGCGGTCCGGATCGCGGCGGCGCGGTCGCGCGCGTGCGCGACGCCGGCGGAGCCCGCGGCGTGGTTCATGATCACGGCGACCTTCACTCACGCCGGTTTTGCAAGACGCACGCCCGCGCGCGCCGCCGCGCCGCCCGCCGGCTCGCGCACGCGCGCCACATCGCGCGCCCGCGCACGGCCGCGCGGGGCGCCGGTCACTTCACGACGTCGACCATCGCGGCCTGCTTCGTCCGGTAGGTCGCGTCGATGTGGTCCATCAGCTCGAGCAGGTTCGTCTCCATGCGCGCGTAGCCGCCGAGCGGCGCGTCGAGGTAGAAGGTGCCGCCCTCGCAGCCGTCGCCGCCGGCCGGCACCGGCACGCCGTCGACGTTCGGCCGGCAGCGGCCGTCGACGTAGACGATGATGAACTTCTGGAAGCGCTGCTCGGCCGGCAGCCCCGAGGCGACCATGTAGCTGGCGAACACGCCGGAGAGCTGCACGAGGTCGTCCGGCTCCTGCCCGTAGCCGTGCAGGAAGTAGACGACCGGGTACGTCTTGCTCGCGTTCTCCGGCTTGTCGTAGCCGGGCGGCAGGAAGACCGCGTACGGCGTCGGCCGGCCGGTCGTCGGCGGCGTGAACATCTGGCTCGGCAGCGTGTCGCCGCCGTCGGTCTGGGTGTCGCGGTCGCCGTCGGGCCAGCGCTTGTCGAGCCACGCGAACGCGGTCGCGACCCGGTTGATGACCTGCGGCGCGGTGCCGACGTGGCGGCCGTCGCCGAGCGCGATCTCCGCCGGCGTCGCGTCCGGATCGCCGTAGCGCATGTAGACGTTGTCCGCGTACTGATCGAAGTGGACGCGGCTGAAGTCGTAGCCGTTCTCGCTGGTGCCGGAGATCGCGCCGAAGCTGTCGTAGATGGCGCCGTCCATGCCGAAGCGGCCCATCAGCGAGCCCATGCCGGCGTTGGTCGACACGCCCGCGTTCAGGAAGTCGCGGATGCCGCCGTCGAACCAGATGCCGACGCGCCGCCGCTCGGCGGGGTCGAGGCGGCCGAGCAGCTCCTCGAGGTCGCTGTCGTACCAGCGCGACAGCCCGGGCGAGCGGTCCCAGTGGCCGTTGCCCTCGCCGGTGTCCCAGCAGGCGCGCACCGGCGGCACCGGCGTCTGGCCGTGCTGGCAGGTGCCGGCGACGCCGTCGAGGCCGACGTCCTCGAACGGCTCGCCGTCCTCGTGGTCGCGGTCGCCCTCCGTGCCGCGCGGGTTGCGCAGCGCGTGCCAGTCGTCGCCGTCGGGGTCGGGGTTGGTGACCGGATCGTAGCCGGGCTCGTCGACGTCGGCCTTGCCGTCGGTGCCGACGTCGCTGAACGGCTCGTACGGCGTGGTCACCACCGGCTCGCCGCGGTCGCGCTTGCCGTTGCCGTTGACGTCGACGGCGAGCAGCACCTCGGCCGGGTCGGTCTGCGGCTGCGCGGGATCGAAGACGCCGAGGCCGAGCGCGTCGGAGTCGCCGCCGTCGCAGAAGGTGATCACCGGGAACTGGCCGGTCGGGTTGAACTCGCGGTCGTAGAAGTCCTGGAGGACGACCGGGTGCGCGCAGCGATCGGCGGCCTCGCGCGCGAGGTACGCGGCGTCGACGCCGGGCGGCGCGTACGGCGAGTCGGGGTTGTAGATGGCCGGGTTGCCGAGCGCGCGGGCGAGGTCGCGCGACGCCTTCATGTAGAGGCTGCGGCGCAGGGTGAGGCCGACGCCGTCGCCCTCCTGGTAGGTCATGTGCTCGAAGTCGCTCTTGATCTCGAACTGGTCGGCGGCGGTGGCGCGCTGCGCGCCGGCGCAGAGCTGGCCGACCTGGCTCACGTCGTCGCCGTTCGCCGTGCAGAAGCCGCCGAACAGGTAGTCCTGGAACATCGACAGCGAGTAGCGCATCGACGGGCCGGGCTCGCCGCCGAGGTCGCCGATGAAGTCGAAGCGGTCCCGGTGGCGGAGGCCGATCGACATCGATGCATTGCCTCCCATGGAGATGCCGGCGATCGCGCGGTAGGTGAAGAGGCGCGACTCGGTGGCGCCGGCGTCGACCGGCGCGACCGCCTGGTACGTCACCAGCTCCTCGGCGCGGAAGCTGACGCGCGACGCGTACGGGTCCTTGTCGTCGAGCGACGGGTTCGACACCGGCGCGAAGAACGGCGTGCCGTCGCCGACCGCGCGCTTCGCGACGATGCGCACGTGCCTGGGCAAGGCACCCGACGGCAGGCGGGCGGCCTTGTACGGCAGGGTGAGCTCGAACGGCCGGTCGCTCGTCGCGCCGGCCGGGCCGAAGCTGACCGCGGGCCCGAGCGCCAGGTAGCCGTCGGGGACGATGTCGTCAGCGCACGCGATCGTCACCGGCGCCGCCGGCGCGGTCGTCGCGGCCTGCGCGTGGATGGCGGCGCCGGCGAGGTCGAGCGCGGCGTCGCCACTGACGGTGACGGTGCCGCCGGCGGCGAGCATCGCGCTGGTGCCGTCGCCGCAGCGCAGCTCGGTCGAGCCGCCGTCGTCGCCGCCGCAGCCGGCCAGCGCGAGGGCGGCGAGGGCGAGACCGGCGGACAGCGAGGCGAGGCGACGATCGGCGCGCATGGCCGACCCTATCAGGCTTCCCGTCGGCGCGGTCGGTCAGTTCGGGCCGACGTCGGGCGGCGACTCGTCGTCGCCGTCGTCGTCGTCGTCGCCGGCGCCGGGGCGCGGCATGCGGGCGACGAGGTGGCTGCCGTGGTGGTGGACCATCGCCCACCGGCCGTCCTCGCGGACGAAGACGTTGGTGGCGATCACGCGATCGTCGCCGACCTCCTCGTCGCACACGACCTCGGCGACGTCGCCGAGCATCAGCACGCGCGCGGAGGCGCAGCGGATCGGCGGCGCGCCGTTGGCGAGGATCGCCCGCCAGCTCGCCATCACCTCGTCGCGCCCGATCAGCGGCGGCCAGCCGGGGTGCACGCACGCGACCGGCGCGCGGTGCGCCCACAGCCGGTCCATCGCCTCGAGATCCTCGTCGCGGAACGCGGCGTAGAAGGCCTCGTTGGCGCTGACGATGTCGAGCTCCATCGCGGCAGCATACTCCCGCGCCGCGCGAGCGACAGCCCGGCCTACGCCTTGCCGGCGGTGCGCAGCAGGCCCTCGACGAGCTGGCGCGCGATCGGGTGGTAGCCGGCGCGCGCCCGCGCGTAGGTCGCGGCGGCGAGGTCGCGCGTGCGCGGGTCGCGGACGAGCGCCGTGTAGAGCGGGCGCAGGTACTTCATGCGGCCGACGGTGGTCAGCACCTCCTCGACGCGCGGCAGCACCGCGTGGTCGCCCGACTCGAGCGCGAGGGTGAGCCACGCGACCAGCACGTCGTGGTTGCCGCGGGCGGTCAGCGCGAACCGCTCGTCGAGCGCGCGGCAGGTCTCGAGCGGCGCCGGCCGCGGCGTCGACTCGAGGAAGATCTGCCACTCGGTCGGCGACCAGCTCTCGGTCGTCTCCTCGTCGGGCACGGTGCCGACCACGCGCTCGATCGCGTCGAGCCGCTCCGAGCGGGGCGGCGGCGCCGAGGCCGGCAGCCCGGGCCCGTCGAGCCACGCCTTGCCGTCGACGGCGGCGAGCGCGCCGGGCAGCCGCCACTCGAGGTGCGCCTCGAAGTCCTCGGTCGTCGCGGCGCCGAACCGGTACATCTGCAGCCAGCCGCGCAGCCACTCGTCGAA
The DNA here is from genome assembly GCA_035546475.1 of Kofleriaceae bacterium. Classification (GTDB taxonomy): domain Bacteria; phylum Myxococcota_A; class Polyangia; order Haliangiales; family Haliangiaceae; genus UBA2376. The sequence goes on along the minus strand of DASZXE010000706.1, from coordinate 7,376 downwards.
CGACGCGCGCCCGGCCCACGCCTCGATCGCCGCCAGGAAGAAGTAGCCCTTCTCGTACGGCACGAGCGAGTAGGCCTCGTCGGGATCGACGCCGTCGAGCCGGGTGCGCAGCCGGGTGAGCTCCGGGTGCTCGGCGAAGCGGGCGAGCGTGCGCTCGAGCTCGCGGCGGCCGAGCGCGGCCGACAGCGCGGCGGCCTCGGTCCCCTCGCGCGCCTCGAGGATGCGGCGCTCGGCGTAGACGGTGAAGCCCTCGTTGAGCCAGAAGTGCTCGGCGTTGGCGTTGGTGACCAGGTTGCCCGTCCACGAGTGGGCCAGCTCGTGGGCGAGCACGTTCACCAGCGAGCGATCGCCGGCGATCACCGTCGGCGTGATGAAGGTGAGCCGCGGGTTCTCCATGCCCCCGTACGGGAACGACGGCGGCATGGTCAGGATGTCGAAGCGGTCCCACTCGTACGGGCCGAACAGCGCCTCGGCGGCCTCGATCATCGACTCGACCTCGGCGAACTCGTAGGCGGCGGCGGCGAGCTGCGCCGGCTCGGCCCACACCCGGCAGCGCGGCGACAGGTCGTGCGACGCGAGCTCGCCGACGGCGAACGCGAACAGGTAGGGCGGGATCGGCTGCGGCATCTCCCACCGCTCGACGGCGACGTCGCCGGCCGCGTCCTCGGTGCGGCCGAGGTGGGCGGCCGCCATCACCGCGGTCAGCGCGCGCGGCACGGTGAGCTCGGCGGTGTAGCGGATGCGGACGCGCGGCGTGTCCTGCAGCGGCACCAGCGAGCGCGCGTGCAGCGCCTGGCACTGGCTGAACAGGAACGGCTGCCGGCCGCCGAGGGTCTGGCCGGGCTCGAGCCACTGCAGCGCCGACGCCTCGGGCGAGGTGCGGTAGCGGATGCGGATCGACGTCGCGCCGGGCGGCAGCTCGACGGTGAGGCGGGCGCCGAGGATCGGCTCCGGCCGGTGCAGCGTGTGGGCGAGCGCGGCGCCGGCGGCGTCGACGACCGACTCGATCGTCAGGTCGCGGGTGTCGAGGTCGAGCGGGCCGCCGGCGGCCGGCGCGCGGAAGGTGAGCGTCGCCTCGGCGGCGAGCGTGTGGGTCGCGAAGTCGACCGTGGCGGTGAGCGCCAGCTCCTCGGTCTCCGGCTGGGTGTCGTCGTTGTACGAGTGCGGATCGCGGCGCGCCATGGACCGGTCATACCCGATCGCGCGGCAGCCGGCGCGCCCGGGTCCCGGAGGCCGATGGCCGATTTCTGCAAGACCCGCGGCGGCGTCGTCCGCCAGGGTGGTGGCAGGAGGACCCATGCAGAAGCTCGTGACCCGCACCGTCCTGATCATCCTCGCGTCGACGGCGCTCGCCGATCGCGCGGCCGTCGCACGCGCCGGCAACGGCAATGGCCACGACGACGACGACGGCGACTGCGCCCGCCGCCCGCTCGTCTTCGACTTCGAGCCCGGCGACTACATCGCCGCCTCGCTCGCGCCCGGCGCCTTCCCGGCGTCGTTCCCGCCCGGCGTCGGCCAGATGTCGGAGCCGGCGATCCAGCACGGGCTGCTGCTCGCCGGCAAGCTGCGCGACCCGGGCGGCGCCGTGGTCGGCTTCGCGACCGAGCAGGCGGACGCCGACTTCCAGGCGCTGGTGTCGACCGGCACCTGGACGTTGACGGTGCCCGGCCGCGGCACGCTCTTCCTCTCGCAGCGCGAGGACCTGACCTTGCTCGTGCAGATCCTGGGTGACATGCAGGCGCACGGTCAGCTCGAGCGGACGTGGTCGCCGCCGCTCGAGGTCGTGACCACGATCGGCGCGGGCGAGATCGTCGGCGGCACCGGCGACTTCGAGGGCGCGAAGGGCCGCTTCCTCGAGCGCGACTTCGTCGAGTCGATCTCGCTCCTGACCGGCTCGCTGCGGGTCACCGACCGGCTCGAGCTCGACGCGCGCGTCCCGCGGCGCCACTGATCGGGCATGCTCGAGCCATGCGGGGGCGTGCTCAGCGAGCGGACGAGGCGCGGCGGCTGCGGGCGCGGCCGGTGCTCCACGACTTCAGCGAGCCGGCGTTCGTGTCGCGCGGCTGGATCGTGCCGGCGCGGCCCGCGCTGGCGCCGCTGGTCGCCGGCATCACGCACAACGCGTTCGTCGGGCCGGTGGTCGCCGCCTACCACATGTACCGGCTGCCGGAGGCGGTGTCGTGGCTGCTGGTGGCGAGCGGCGGCGGCCGCGTGCGCGCGCTCGTCGTCGGCCCGCGCACGCGCGTCGACATCGACAGCCTGCCGCCGTGGACGACCGCGATGGAGGGGGCGATCCTGCGCGCCGGCGCGCTGGGCGAGCTGCTCGGCCTGCCGCTCGCCGAGCTGACCGATCGCACCGTCGAGCTGGAGGAGGTGCTGCCGGCGGAGGGGCGCGCGCTGCGGCTCGCGCTCGAGGACGCGGCGGGGCCGGTCGAGCGGCTCGTGCTCGTCGAGGAGGCGCTGGTCGAGCTCGCCCGGCGCCGCGCGCTCGAGGTGCCGCCGGTGTCGGTGCGCGTCGCCGACGCGGTCGCGCGCCGCGTGGTGGTGCCCGCCGTCGACGAGCTCGAGCGGATCGTCGGCTGGAGCCAGCGCCAGCTCCGGCGGCGCTGCGAGCGCGACCTCGGCCTGGCGCCGAAGCGGTACCTGCGGCTGCTCCGCTTCACGCGCGTGATCGAGGCGCTGCGCGCGCCGCGCCGGCCCGAGTGGCGGATGGTCGCCGCGCAGCTCGGCTACGCCGATCAGTCGCACCTGATCCACGAGTTCCGCACCTTCACCGGGATGACGCCGGCCGCGTTCGTCGGCGACCCGTCGGCCGCGCCGGCCCTGCGCCACGGGGCGGTGCCGCGGCCGCGGGCGCGGTAGAACCGGGGGATGCAGCACGCGAAGCGAGCAGGCGTCGGGCCGGCGGCGGCGAGGATGTCGGCGATGGCGGCGATGGCGGCGAGGTCGTCGGCGATGGCGGCGGCGATCGCCGCCGCGGTGGCGGTGGCCGCGGCTGGCTGCGGCGGTGGTCACGCCGCCGCCGGCGGTCCGCTGGCGGCGCGGGCGCCGACGTTGCCGCCGCTCCTCGCGATGGTCCCCGCCGACGCCGGCGCGGTCATCGATCTCGCGCCGGGGCTCGTCGAGCTGCTACCGGCCGCCGCCGCGAAGGACGCGTACAAGGGCCTCGCCGAGGACCGCGACGACGAGAAGGCCAAGGGCCACCGCCTCGCCGCCGCGTTCCTCGGCCAGCTCGTCGCCGGCGACGGCGCGATCACGCGCACGCTCGGCTGGCGGCCCGGCCAGAGCGAGGCGGTCGCGTGGGCGCGCGGCCGCACGCTCGTGATCCGCGCGCGTGTCGACGGGGCCGCGCTCGAGGCCAACCTCGAGCGCGCCGAGGTCGAGAGCGGCGAGCGCCTCGAGCGGCGCACCTGGCACGAGCGCACGTACGTCGTCCTGCCCGACGACGACGGCCGCGTGGTGCTCGCGCGCGCCGGCGGCGACGAGGCGGTCTTCGTCTGGACCGGCGATCCGGACCACGACGTCGCGCTCCTGATGGACGACCAGCCGGCGGCGCGGCCGTTCGACACCGCGCGGGTGGTGTCGAAGGTCTTTCCCGGCCGCACCGACGGCCACTTCGGGATGATGGTGGACCCGTCCTGGTTCATCGAGCTGGCCGGCGACGACCTCGCCAAGGATCTCGGCGCCGACTGCCAGCGCGCGGTCGCCGACCTGCTGCACGAGCTGCCGCCGCTGGAGGCGGCGTGGGCGCGCACCGACACCGAGACCGAGATCGCGGCGGCCTTGCAGCTCGCGCCCGGCACGGTCGCGAAGCTCGCGCGCGGCCTGGCGCCCATCCCGCGCTGGCCGGTCAGCTCGCGCTACGCGACGCTCGGCTTCGGCCTGTCGGCGGCGGCGGCGATCGACGTCGTGACGCCGTGGATGGGGGAGCTCGACCGGATCGGGCGGCCGTGCGGCCAGGGCTTCGACGTGTCGGCGGCGCTGCGGATGGTGTCGTCGCTGCCGCTGGTCACGCAGCTCGAGCGCGGCGTGGCGCTGATGGACCCGCGCACCGAGGCGTTCGCGCTGGCGATGAAGCCGACCGACATCGCCAGCTACTGGGCCGCGCTGCGGACGATCATGCCGCCGCTGCGGCCGCAGCCCCCGGCGGTGGGCGAGCGGCTGGAGATGCCGCAGTTGCTGGTGACCTCCGACGGCGAGTCGCTGTTCGCCACCCAGGGTCACGAGGAGGACGAGCCGCTGCTCGCCGACCTGCGGGCGGCGAAGCCGGGGCCCGCGGCGATCTTCGCGATGGTCATGAGCGACGAGGTGCTGGCCAGCGGCGACGATGCGGACGACGAGGGGCTGAAGCAGCTCCTGAAGTGGGTGTCAGGGATGGCGTTCGAGGTCGGCGTGCGCGACCAGTACCTGACGGCGCGCGTCGTGTTCCGGCACCGCTGACAAGGGGCGGCGGGCGGATCTTCGCGGGGATCGGCGCGGGGATCGGCGGGCGATCGGCGGGCGATCGGCGCGGGATCGGCCGGGGGCGCGAAGCAGGAGTACATCCGCGCACTTGTCGCGCGCCGGCGGGTGCGCGAAAAGTTGCCCGGCGGGGCGGGCGATGGCTCGATGGCCGAGGTGCCGAGCAAGGTCCTCGCCGACATGCACGTGCCGCCCGCGCTGCGGCGGTGGACGGTGCGCCTCGCGCTCGCGTTCGCGGTCGCGCTGGCGATCGCGTACGCGCCGGGTGACAGCGAGAGCCAGGCGTCGAAGCTGCGCGCGCAGCTCGACGATCGTCGGCGCGAGGCGCAGGAGCTCGAGTCGGGCAACGCGCGGCTGGCGGCGGAGGTCGACGAGCTGCGGACGGATCCGGAGGCGATCGAGGCACGGGCGCGCAACGAGCTGGGGATGGTCTACCCGGGGGAGATCGTCATGAAGCTCGACGGCGAGCTGGCGGGGGGCGCGACCGGTGCGGACGCGGCGACGGGAAGCCTGACGGGCACGGGGACGGCCACTAGCACGGGCACGGGCACGGGGACGGGCACGGGCACGGGGGAGACGCCGTGATCACGCGTAGCCTGCGGCGCGCGGCGGCCGTCACGCGTGGCCCCGCGCTCGCGCTCGGCGCCTGCGCGCTGGTCGCCCTCGGCCCCGCGCCGACCGATCTGCGCACCGCGACGCCGACCCCCGGCTCGCTGCTCGTGCTCGCTGCCGTCGGCGCCGTGCTGGTCGCCGCCATCCTCCGCCGCGTGCACTACCAGCCGCCGTCGGAGCGCGCGCAGCGCGTGTCGTGGTGGCTGTCCGCGGCGCCCGCGTTCGTCGACCTCGAGGTCGCCCTCGCGATCGCCGCCGGCGTCCATGCCGTCCTCGCCGTCACCGGCGGGCTCGCCTCGCCGGTCGTGCCGCTCGTCTACGGCCTCGTCGCGTTCGGCCTCACGCTGCTCGGCACCGCCGGCGCGGTCGCCACCATCGCCGCGCCGGTCGCCATCGCTGCCGCCTGGATCGTCCGCGCGCCGTCGCCGCGCGCCCTCATGGTCACCGCCGCCGTCCACGCCGCCTTCCTCGCCGGCGCCGCCGCCGCGCACGCGCTCTTCCTCCGCGGCCTGGTCGCCAGCCACCGCCGCCGCCGCGCGCTCCGCCTCGACCGCGAGGTCGCCGCCATCGCCGAGGCCGCGCGCGACTACCGGCTGATGGCCGCCGCGCTCGGCCCCGCCAGCCGCGCGCCGCGCAGCCGCGCCGACGAGGAACGGCTGCTCGCCGCCGGCGGCGCGTCGCTCATCGCCGACGCCTGCGCGTGGCTGCTCGCCACCGTCAAGCGGTCGCTCGAGGCGCGCACCGTCGCGCTCGCCTGGCTCGACGCCGACGGCGAGCGGTTGAAGCTGAAGGAGATCGTCAGCGACCGCGACGACCTCGTCGCCGATCCGCGCCTGCCCACCGCCGGCGTCCTCGGCGCGGTCGTCCGCGATCGCCAGCCGGTCCTGCTCGCCGCCGCCAAGTCCGGCCAGCTCCCCTACTACGACGATCCGTCGGTCGGCGCCGGCGCGGCCGTCCTCGCCGTGCCGGTGCTCGAGGGCCCGCACCTGCGCGCCGTCCTCTGCGTCGATCGCACGCGCCCGTTCACCGACGCCGACCGCGAGCTGCTCGCCGACGCCACCGACCAGCTCCTGCGCGCCGTGCAGTCCGAGCAGGTCTTCCGCGCCGTCGAGCGCGCCAAGTACGAGCACGAGCGGTTCTTCGCCGCCACCGCGATGCTCGGCCGCGCGCTCACGCCCGAGCAGGTGATGGAGACCGCGTTCGACGCGTGCGCCGCGATCGTCGACTACGACGCCGCCGCCGTCACGCTCTACGATCGCGAGCGCGGCCGCCACCGGGTCGCCGCCGTCCGCCTGAAGCCGGGCGCCGAGCCGATCCTCGACGCCGAGGCGGTCGCCGGCCTCGAGTGGAAGGACAACGCCGGCCTCGCCGCGATGGTCGTCAAGAACCGTCACTACCTGCCCGCCGGCGGCGAGCCGCGCGAGGTCACCGCGCCGATCTACACCCGCAAGGTCAAGCTCGACGACGCGCGCTCGCTGGTGGTCCTGCCGCTGGTCGCCGCCGACGTCGCGATCGGCACGCTCATGCTCGCGGCCCGCGCCGAGAAGCGGTTCGGCGCCGACGTGCGCGAGATGCTGTCGGTCATCGCCACCCAGGTCGCGGTGTCGCTGCAGAACGGTCTGCTGTACAAGCAGATGGAGACGATGGCGACGACCGACGGCCTCACCGGGCTCACCAACCACCGGACGTTCCAGGACCGCTTCGGCCAGATGCTCGAGCGGGCCGGCCGCCACGGCTATCCGATCGCGATGCTCCTCTGCGACGTCGACTTCTTCAAGAAGGTCAACGACAACCACGGCCACCCGGTCGGCGACGAGGTGCTGCGGCGGGTCGCGCGCGTGCTGCAGGACGTCGCCCGCAAGATCGACATCACCGCCCGCTACGGCGGCGAGGAGTTCGCGGTCGTCCTCGAGAGCTCGACCGCCGAGCAGGCGCGCGTCGTCGGCGACCGCCTGCGCCAGGAGGTCGGCCGCGTGGTGATCGAGACCGAGAAGGGCCCGCTGCAGGTGACGATGTCGGTCGGCATCGCGGCGTTCCCCGAGGACGCGCGCGACCGGCCCGGTCTCATCGAGCGCGCCGACCTCGCGCTCTATCACGCGAAGCACAGCGGCCGGAACCAGGTCGTCACCCACGCGCAGTTCGCCGCGGCCCGCGCCAAGAAGGCCTCGTGACGCAGGGCGCGCCGCCGCCGGGGCCGCCGCCGCCAGGCTTGCCGCCGGCGTCGTCGGGGTCACCGTCGTCGGGACCGCCGTCGCCGCCGCCGTCGGGGCCGCCGCCGCCGCCGTCGGGGCCGCCGCCATCGG
>DASZXE010000705.1:0-8011 GCA_035546475.1 Kofleriaceae bacterium | reverse complement strand
CGCGGCGCTCTACCGGCGGCGCGCCGAGGCGTCGACGAGCCTGATGGCGCGCAGCATCTTCCTCGGCGCGGCCGAGCAGCCGTAGCGAGCGCTCGCGCGAGCGAGCGACCGGGGCCCGGGCGGTGCGCGGGCTCGCGTGGGGAGCGTCTGCCCGCGGGCAGCGCAGGCCGCCGGGCCGCCGCGCGGGGCGGGCGCGGGTGCTACCGTGCAGCGGATGTCCTGGCTGCACATGGCCGTGATCACGACGATCGCGCTCACGGTCCAGGTCGCCTTCCACCTGTCCGTCTGGCGGCGGCTCGTCCGCGACACGCGGCTGCCCCGGCGGGCGCGGCGGCTCGCGACCGGCGTGCTCGTCGCGCTCGCGCTGTCGATCCCGGCGACCATGACGCTCCACCGGCTGCGCGTGCCGGCGATCGCGGACCACCTCGCGTGGGTGTCCATGCCGTGGCTGGCGATGCTGGGGCTGCTGGTGCTGACGCTCGCCGCGATCGATCTCGTCCGCGGGGTGCGCTTCCTCGCGGCCCGGGTGCAGGCGCGGCGCGCCGGCACCGGCGGCGCGCGGCCCGCCGATCCCGAGCGTCGCGCGGTGCTCGCCCGCATCACCGGCGGCGCGGCGGTCGCGATCGCCGGCGGCGCGGTCGCGGTCGGCGTCAAGAACGCGCTCGGCCCCCACCGGATCGTCGACGTCGAGGTCCCGCTGCGCGGCCTCGGCCGCGACCTCGACGGCTTCACGATCGTGCAGGTCACCGATCTCCACGCCGGCCTCACCGTCGGCCGCGGCTACGTCGCCGACGTCGTCGAGCGGGCGATGGCGCTGTCGCCCGACCTCGTCGCGGTCACCGGCGACGTCGTCGACGGCACCGTCGCCCACCTGCGCGATCGCGTCGCCCCGCTCGCCGGCCTGCACGCACCGCACGGGGTCTTCCTGGTCACCGGCAACCACGAGTACTACAGCGGCGTCGACGCCTGGCTGCGCGAGCTGGCGGGCCTCGGCCTGCGCCCGCTCCGCAACGAGCGGGTGCGCATCACCCGCGGCGCCGCCGGCTTCGACCTCGCCGGCGTCGACGACCACGACGCCGCCGGCTTCGGCCACGGTCACGGCGCCGACTACGGCCGCGCGCTCGGCGGCCGCGACCGCTCGGTGCCGGTCGTGCTGCTCGCCCACCAGCCGCGCCAGGTCGAGGACGCCGCGCCGCACGGCGTCGACCTCCAGCTCAGCGGCCACACCCACGGCGGGCAGATCTGGCCGTGGCACTACATCGTCCGCGCCCAGCAGGGCGGCCTGGTCGCCGGCCGCTACCGGCGCGGCGACACCGAGGTCTTCGTCTGCCGGGGCTGCGGCTACTGGGGCCCGCCCGTGCGGCTCGGCGCGCGGCCCGAGCTCGGCCGCATCGTCCTGCGCGCCGCCTGACCGAGCGAGATGCGGCTCCTGCCCGATCGCGGTCCGTGGCGCGTGCCCGCCTTCCGGCGGGTGTGGACCGCCGCCGCCGTGTCGGCGATCGGCTCGCGCATCACCCGCACCGCGCTGCCGGTGATCGCGGTGTCGTCCCTGGCCGCCAGCCCGCGCCAGGCCGCGCTGCTGGGCGCGCTCTCGTACGGCCCCGGCGCGGTGGTCGGCCTCGTCGCCGGCGGCTGGGTCGACCGCCGGCGCAAGCGGACGCTGCTGGTCGCCGCCGACCTCGTGCGCGCCGCGCTCGTGCTGAGCCTGCCGATCGCCCACGCGTTCGGCGCGATGCGCCTGCCGCACGTCTACCTGGTCGCGTGCATCGTCGGCGCGGCGACGGCGCTCTTCCACCTGACCGAGCTGTCGTACCTGCCGGAGCTCGTCGACGGCGAGCTGCTCGTCGACGCCAACGGCGTCACCGAGGCCACCGAGTCGGTCGCGGAGATCACCGGCCCCGCGCTCGCCGGCGGCCTCATCCGCGCGGTCGGCGCGCCGCTCGCGGTCACCCTCGACGCGCTCAGCTACCTGTGGTCGGCGGCGTTCCTGCGCGGGCTGCCCGACGCGACGCCCGCCGACGTCGGCCCGCGCGCGTCGATCCTCGCCGACCTCCGCACCGGCGCGTCGGCCCTGTGGCGCGATCCGGTCGTCCGCCGCCTCGCGCTGTCGGAGCTGGGCACCATGATCGCGTCGGGCACCTTCACCGGCCTCTACATGCTGTTCGCGCTGCGCACGCTCGACCTGTCGGAGGCGACCGTCGGCGTCGTCATCTCGTTCGGCGGCGTCGGCGCGCTCGTCGGCGCGCTCCTCGCCCCCCGCCTCGCGCGCGGCCGCTCGATCGCCTGGCTGGCGCCGCTCGCGTTCGTCTCGCAGGCGGCCGCGCTGCTCATCCCCGCCGCCCGCGGCGCGCGCTGGCTGGTGGTCGCCTTCCTCGTCGTCCACCAGCTCGTCGGCGACGGCGCCCGCACCGCCTACGGCGTGCTCGCGATCAGCCTGCGCCAGCGGCGGCTCGCGCCCGCCACGATGGGCCGGGCCAACGCCGCGCTGCAGGCGATCGGCACCGCGCTGCTCGTGGTGGCGTCGCTCGCGATCGGCGAGCTCGCCGAGGTCGTCGGCCTGCGCACCGCGCTGTGGATCGGCCTCGCGACCGGCGGCCTCGCCGTCGTCCCGCTCTGGCCGCTCGGCTCGCTCGTCCGGATCACGGACACGGCGCGGTCGGCGGCACCGCCTGGTTGATCAGCCAGAGCTGCGCGCACTGCATCGGGTCGTAGCCGGACACCTCCTTCACGACCGCCAGGAAGTCGGCCTCGCCGGCCGCCTTGCCCGCGTAGCGCATGTAGAAGGCGTGCAGCGTGGCGTCGAACATCGGCCGGCCGAGCTTCTGCTCGAGCGCGCGCAGGAACGCCGCGCCCTTGGTGTACGGCACGTCGGAGAACAGGTGATCGCGGATGATGTCGACCTGCCCGCAGCTCTGCGGCCACGCGACGCCGCCGCCGCTCCCGCTGCGCCAGAGGGCGAGCTCGTGGTCGACGCTCGCCCACGCCGCCTGCGACGCCTCGGTCGCGCCGGTCTCCTCGAGCAGGCGGCCCTCGAAGTACCGCGCGGTGCCCTCGCTGAGGACGAAGTCCTCCCAGCACTTGATGCGGACGCCGTTGCCGAACCAGCCGTGCGATGCCTCGTGCACGTTGGTCGCCTCGTCGCCCATCGCGTCCGACGCGATGTGCCAGTACGGGTGGTGCTCCATGCCGCCGAACGCGCCGCGGCCCCAGTGGACCGACACCGAGCCGACGGTGTCGCCGAACGTGTACGGCCCGATGTGCTGCTCGAGCCAGTCGAACGCGGCCTTCAGGTGGGCGGTGCCGGTCATCGCCGCCGCCATCTCGCCCGGCTGCACCCAGAAGCCGACGTGGGTGCCGGCGGTCGTGGTGCCGAGCTCGACGCGCGTGTAGTCGCCGATCGCCCACGCCGCCATGTACGACGGCGCGTCGCCCGGGATCGTGCTCGGGTAGACGACGGTGCCCGACGCCTGGCCGTGCACCGACAGGTCGAAGCGGGTGCCGTCCGACGGCGCGGAGTGGCAGGGGAACAGGTTGCCGCAGTAGTACGGCCAGGTCAGCGTGAAGCCGCTGGCGTTGAAGCCATCGTCGGAGTCGTGGTTCTTGAACGCGTAGGTGATGACGACGTCGTACGGCGCCGTCGTCGGCGGCACGCCGAGGTCGAGCTGCTTGTCGGCGACCGAGAACATGAGCGGCTGGCCGCCCGAGGTGACCGACATGATCGTGAGGTCGCCGACCTCGAACGACGCGCCGGTCGACGGCGACGGGGCGAGCTGGATCGTCGCGGTCGCCGTCTTGCTCGCCAGGTCGACGTCGAGGCCGGTGTCGAGGATGTCGCGGGTCAGGTCGGCGCTCGGCGGGTAGACCCCGGCGTCGACGTCGGGCGCGGCGCCGTCGTCGCCCCCGCAGGCGGCGACGGCCAGCGCGAGCAGGGGCGCGAGCGAGACGAGGCGAGGGCGAAGGCGCGGCCGCATGGCGGCGAAGCTACACCCGGCCGCCGATGCGGTTCAGGTTTTCAGCTCGCGCAGCGGGTGGAGCGCGAGGTGCAGGTCGCCGGCGGTCACCTCGCCGCTCGACGGCGCGGGGGTGAGCAGCACCGCGACCTCGACGGTGACGTCGCCGCCGGCCGCCAGGTAGATGACCCGCTTGACCGGGCCGCGCCCCGAGCGCGCCGCCGCCAGATCGGCGAGCAGCGTCGGATAGACCTCGACGAGCGCGGAGTCGCGCAGCTCGAGGCCGACCGCGTCGCCGGCCACGCCGAGCAGCTCGAGGAACGCGCGGTTGGCGACCCGCACCTTGCCGCCGACGTCGACCGACGCCATCGGGATCGGCGCGTGGGCGAAGACCTCGGCCGCCGCCTTGCCGCGGGCGTCGAGCTCGCGGCGATCGCGGCCGTGCTCGGTGTCGGCGGTGCGGCGCCGGCTGACGTCGATGCCGAGCATGCCCATGAGCGTGCGCAGCTCGTAGAGGAAGCCGGCGACGTCGCGGTGGCGCTCGCGCGGATCCTTGGCGGTCGCGCGGGCGACGAGCGCGTCGGCCCGCGCGTCGAGCGGCTCGGGCACCCGCGTCGACGGCGCGGGGACCGGCGTGCCGAGCTGGTGGCGGAAGACGTCGGCGACCGCGCCGGAGAACGGCAGCTCGCCGGTGAACAGCTCGTAGGCGACGATGCCGAGCGCGTAGACGTCGCTGGCGACGGTGGCCGGCTCGCCGCGCACCCGCTCGGGCGCCAGGTACTCGGGCGTGCCATCGACGCCGCCGGCGGCGCCGCGGTCGGGGCGCGACAGGCCGAAGTCGAGCAGCTTGACGCGCCGCGGCCCCCCGCCGCCGAGGAGGAAGATGTTCTCGCTCTTGATGTCGCCGTGGACGATCGCGCGGCCGTGGATGAAGCGGACGGCGTCGGCGACCTGCCAGAGGATGTCGCAGGCGACCTTCGGCGCGACCCGGCCGCCGGTGCGCAGCCGCGCGTGCAGGCTCTGGCCGTCGAGCAGCTCCATGACCATGAACAGGCCGAACCGCGGGTCCTCGCCGAAGTCGACGATCGAGCAGATGTGATCGTGGGCGCACGCGGAGGCGAGCCGGGCCTCGCGGTAGAACAGCTCGCGCGCCCGCGGGTCGGTGGCGATGCCGGTGCGGATCAGCTTGAGCGCGAACGCCTTGCCGAGCACCTGGTGGCGGACGCGCAGCACGCGACCCATGCCGCCGCGGCCGAGGACGCCCTCGACCCGGTAGCGGGCGGCGACCACGTCCCCCTGGCGGGCGGCGCGCGGGCGGATGTCGCCGGTGTCGGGCAGCGCGTCGTCGTCGCCCTTGCCGAGGATGCTGAGGTGGAGCGAGGGGAGCAGCGTCTCGCGCGCGTCGTCGTCGGCCTCGCCCTCGCCCTCACCGTCGTGATCGGGAGCCATCCGCGGTCGATGATATCGCAGCGCGCGCCGGGCCGGTGGCTCGGACAGTGGTGCTACGGTTGCCGCGTGTCGACCGATGCCTTCGACGATCGCGCCCACGCCGAGCTGACCGACCTCGAGGACCGGCTGTCGGCGCTCGATCCCGACGTCGTCGAGGTGTCGAGCTCGGCGGGGGTGCTGCGCCTCGACCTGCGCGACGGGACGCGGGTCGTCATCAACAGCCACCGGGCCGCCGGTCAGATCTGGATGGCGGCGGTGGCGAGCGCCTGGCACTTCGATCCGCTGCCCGACGGGCGCTGGCTGGCCGCCCGCACCGACGAGGAGCTGCGGCCGACCCTCGTCCGCCTGCTGAAGGAGCACGCGGGCCTCGACGTGACGCTGTAGCGGCGCGTGGCGGCGGCGGCCGCGCGCGCCGGCGCGAGCGTGTGGTGTATGGTCGGCGCATGGCCGACTCCCCGTTCCTCAACGTGATCCGGATCTGGGCCGCCACCGCCTGGGCCGACGGCAAGCTCGCGGAGCAGGAGGCGCACGCGCTGCGCCGCCTGATCGACGGCGCCGAGCTCGACGACGCCGAGCGGGAGATCGCGCGCGGCTTCCTCGACGCCAAGGTCGAGCTCGACGAGAAGGGGCTGGCCACGCTGTCGTCGGAGGCCAAGCGCGGCGTCTACCGCGCGGCGTGCCGGATGGCGGCGCTCGACCGCGAGGTCCACGTCGAGGAGCGGGCGATGCTCGACCGCCTGCGCGACGGCCTCGGCCTGCCGGGCGACGAGGCGGTCGAGATCGAGAAGTCGGTCCCCGGGCTGTCGTAGGAGCGTCCGCTGGCTCGACCGCCGCGCTCGCCGTTCCAGTCGGCCCGCCTGACGCCGCGCCAGCTCGCGTGGCGGGGCGCGATCGCGACGATCGCCGGGGCCGCGATGGTGACCGGCGTCTACCCGCTGGTGCCGCACCTGCTGCTGGCGGCGTCGCGGCGGCGCAAGGAGCGGGCGGCGCCCGCCGGCGAGGTCGGCGTCGCGCTGCGCGAGTGGGCGCGCGCGCTGGCGATGACCGCGCGGCGGCCGCTCGGCTTCTGTCCGCTTCCCGGACACGACGGCCACGGCCCGCGGCCGATCATCGTCCTCCACGGCTACGCGATGGGCCGGTCGAACTTCCGGCCGCTCGCGCGCCGGCTGGCGGCGGCCGGGCTGGGGCCGGTGATCGGCTTCGAGTACTGGAGCCTCGGCAAGACGTCGAGCGCGGCCCGCCGGCTGGGCGCGCTGATCGAGGAGGTCCGCGCGCAGACCGGCGCCGCGCAGGTCGACGTCATCGGCCACTCGATGGGCGGCGTGGTCGGCCGCTACCTGGTCAGCCTCGGCGGCGGCGACGGCGTGGTGGCGAACCTGGTGACGATCGGCTCGCCGCACCGCGGGACCGACGCCAGCGCGATCGGCATCGGCCGGCCGGCGAAGGAGCTGCTGCTCGGCTCGTCGATGGTGCAGCGGCTCGACGCGGCGCCGCCGCCGGCGCACACGCGGATGACGGTCGTCTGGTCGCGCGCCGATGCGCTGGTGCCGGGCGCGCGGCAGGCGCGGGTGCCGGGCGCCGAGGAGCTCCTGTTCGACGACCTCGGCCACCTCGGGCTCTTGACCGACCGGCGGGTGGCGGCGGCGATCATCGAGCGGCTCGCCCGCTGATCAGGCGACCGGCTCGCCGAACAAGGTCGCCATCGTCGCGCGGACGATGCGGACGTCGACGAGCTCGCCGGGCCGGCCGACGCCGCGCGGCAGGATGACGGTCTTCCAGCCGTCGGTGCGCCCCATCATCTGCGCGGGGTCGCGCTTGCTCGGCTGGTGGACGAGCACCCGCTCGCGCCGGCCGACCTGCGCCGCGAAGATCTCGGCCGAGATGCGCTCCTGCAGCGCGATGATCTCCGACAGGCGGCGCGCCTTGACGCCGGCGGGGACGTCGTCGGGCAGCTTCTTCGCCGCGTAGGTCAGGTCGCGCTCGGAGTAGGCGAACATGAAGGCGCTGTCGAAGCGGACCGCGCGCATGAGGTCGAGGGTGCGCGCGTGGTCCTCCTCGGTCTCGCCGGAGAAGCCGCACAGGAGGTCGGTCGACAGCGCGATCGACGGCATCGCCGCGCGCAGCCGGCCGACGATCGACAGGTAGCCGGCGACGTCGTAGCCGCGCCGCATGCGGGCGAGCACCGGATCGGAGCCCGACTGCACCGGCAGGTGGACGTACTTGCCGATCGCCGGCTCCTCCGCGATCGCGGCGATGACGTCGTCGGTGAAGTCGACCGGGTACGGCGAGGTGAAGCGGACCCGCTCGATGCCGTCGACGCGGGCGACCGCGCGCAGGAGCTGGGCGAAGCCGACGTCCTCCCAGACGTACGAGTTGACCGTCTGGCCGAGCAGCACGACCTCCTTCACGCCGCGGGCGGCCAGCTCGCGCACCTGGCGCAGCACCTCGCGCGGCGACGTCCCGCGCTCGCGGCCGCGGGTGAACGGCACGACGCAGAAGGTGCAGAACTTGTCGCAGCCGCGCTGGATCGTGACGAAGCCCGACACGCCGTCGCCGCCCTCCGCGGTCGACAGGCCCTCGTACGTCTCCTCCTTGTCGAGGCGGACGTCGAT
>DASZXE010000704.1:0-3203 GCA_035546475.1 Kofleriaceae bacterium | reverse complement strand
GCCGCGCCCGCGCCCGCGCCCGCGCCGCCGAGCTCCGCCGCGCGCCCGCCGATCCCGCCGCCGCCTCCCGCGATCGTCCGCAGCGCCGCCCCCGCCGCCGCCGCGGTCGCCGACCTGCTCGCCATCAACGCCCGCCGCGCGCCGCTGCTCGTCGCCGGCGACACCTCCGATCAGGAGGGCCTCGACGTGCTGTTCGGGGACACGCCGTGAGCCTCGCCTCGGTCAAGCTGACGCCGCCCGCGCCGGCCGGCGCCGTCGGCGTCGGCGTCGTCACCCGGCGCCTCGCGCAGGGCCTGTTCGCCGCCGGCCAGGTCGGCCAGGCGCAGCTCGACGAGCTCTTCCGCCGCGCCGCCGGCCCCGAGCTCCGCCCCGGCTGGCCGCTCGTCGAGGCGCGCCTCATGAGCGAGGCCGACTGGGTCGATCGCGTCGCCGCCCACTTCGGCCTCGCCTCCGCCCACGTCTCCGACTTCACGATCGATCGCGCGCTGGTCGGCAAGGTGCCGGAGGAGCTCGCGCGCCGCCACCAGCTCCTGCCGCTGACCAACGCCGGCCGCGAGATCTACGTCGCGATCGCCGACCCGACCCAGCTCACCGCCTTCGATCAGCTCGCCAAGCTGGTCGGCGCGCCGGTGATCACCGTCGTCGTCCCGCCGTCGGAGCTCGAGCAGGCGTTCGAGCGCTACTACCTGCGCGAGCAGGTCGACTTCGAGCACGTCGGCGCCGACGACGGCGACCTGTCGGCCGCCGAGCTCGCCCGCCTGCGCGAGGAGGGCGAGTCGGGCAAGGCGGTCCAGCTCGTCGACCGCCTGCTCGCCCACGCGATCGCGTCGGGCGCCAGCGACATCCACATCGAGACCACGCCGCAGCACCTCCGCATCCGCTTCCGCGTCGACGGCGCGCTGCGCGAGGGCCCGCGCTACCCGGCGATCGTGTCGCCGCTGGTCGTCTCGCGCGTCAAGGTGCTCGCCCAGCTCGACATCTCCGAGCGGTGGGTGCCGCAGGACGGCCGCGTGCGGATCCGCCGCGGCGGCAGCGACCTCGACCTCCGCGTCTCGGTGGTGCCGGTCGCGCGCGGCGAGAAGGTCGTCATCCGCATCCTGTCGGCCGGCCGCGAGCGGTCCTCGCTCGAGGCGCTCGGCCTGCCCGACGACCTCGTCGCGACCCTGCTCACCGAGGTCCACCGGCCGCACGGCATGATGCTGGTCACCGGACCGACCGGCTCGGGCAAGACGAGCACGCTCTACGGCCTGCTCGGCCGCCGCGCGACGATCGACACCAACGTCGTCACCGTCGAGGATCCGATCGAGTACGAGAGCGAGGCGCTCAACCAGATCCCGATCAACCCCAGGCGCGGCATCACCTTCGCCACCGCGCTGCGGGCGATCCTCCGCCAGGATCCGGACGTGATCCTGGTCGGCGAGATCCGCGATCAGGAGACCGCGCTCATCGCCGCCGAGGCCGCGCTCACCGGCCACCTGCTGCTGTCGACGCTGCACACCAACGACGCGGCGGGCGCCGTGCTGCGCCTGGTCGAGATGGGCGTGCCCCGCTACCTGGTCGGCGCGGTCACCAACGCGGTCGTCGCCCAGCGGCTGATCCGCCGGGTCTGCACCGGCTGCGCCGAGGAGTACGCGCCGGCGGCCGCCGAGCTGCGCGCGCTCGGCGTCGGCGAGCTGGCCGGCGACCCGCGCATCCGGCTGGTCCGCGGCCGCGGCTGCGCGCGCTGCGAGGGCACCGGCCTGCGCGGCCGCATGCCGATCGCCGAGCTGCTCGTCGTCGACGACGCGATCCGCCAGGCCCTGTACGACGGCGCGTCGACGACGGCGCTGCAGGAGCTCGCGATCGCGCGCGGCATGATCGACCTGCGCCGACAGGCGCTCCGTCGGCTGTTCGCCGGCGAGACCACCACCGCCGAGGTGACGCGCGTGGCGTCGGCCTCGGCCACTCCGTCCGGAGAGGCGTGACCATGGCTGGCGTGCTCATCATCGATCAGTCACCCGCGCTCGCGCACGACGTCGCGGCGATCTGCGGCAGCGTCGGCCTGCCCGTGATCGGCGTGGCCCGCGACGGGCTCGACGCCGTCGACCAGGCGCTCCGCCTGCGGCCGTCGCACCTGATCCTCGACCTGCTGCTGCCGCGGCTGTCGGGCGGTCAGGTGCTCGCCGCGCTCCAGCGCCACGGCCTCGCGCCGATGGTCGTCGTCGTCAGCGCGGTCACCGCCCGCGAGTCGATCCTCGCCGCCCGTCAGGCGGGGGCGCACGCGTACCTGCTCAAGCCCCTCGTCGCCAGCAAGCTGGTCGAGGTCCTGACGTCACGCCGCAGCGAGGCGGCGGTGGCGGCGGCGGCTTGCTAGCCCGAGGAGTCACCATGCAGGTCATCCCCGCCCCCCGCCGCCCCACCCTGACGCCCTTCGAGGACGCGGTCGACCGCCTCGAGCTCGGCGTGTCGGCGCCGACCGTGATCCAGAAGCTCCTGAACCTGCTCGCCGATCCGCGCCGCTCCGCGCGCGACGTCGAGAAGGTGCTCACCGCCGACGCGAGCCTGGTGACCCGCCTGCTCAAGCTGGCGTCGTCGGCGGCGTACGCGCGCCACCCGGTGCGCGACCTGATGACGGCGATCCAGCTCGTCGGCCTGACCGAGCTGCGCAAGCTCGCCGTCACCGCCCACTTCGCCCACGGCCACACGCGGCTGGCGCGCGAGCTGTGGTCGTACTCGCTCGCGGTCGCCTTCGCGTGCGAGGGGCTGGCGCGGCTGGCGCCGGGGCGGGTCGGCCCCGATCCGTTCCTGTGCGGGCTCCTGCACGACATCGGCACGCTGGTGCTCGATCGGCTGTTCCCCGCGCGCTACGGGCGGCTGCCGGTGGTGCCCGGCGACGCCCGCCAGTGCGAGCTCGAGCTGCAGACGTTCGGCTTCGCCCATACCGACCTCGGCGCGATGACCGTCGCCCGCTGGAACCTGTTCCCCGAGCTCGAGCTGGTCGCGCAGCTCCACCACGATCCGCTGGCCGCCGACCGGCTGCACCTGCCGCCGTCGGCGCAGGCGGCGCTCGAGCTGGTCGCGCTGGCGCGGCTGTCGTTCCTCGCCGGCTCGGACGCGATCACCGACGGCGATCCCGCCGACGCCGCGCTCGAGGCGGAGCTGGCCCGCCGGGTCGGCGTCACCGTCGACGACGCGCGGGTGCATGCCCGCAGCGGCCGCGCGCA
>DASZXE010000703.1:0-2435 GCA_035546475.1 Kofleriaceae bacterium | reverse complement strand
TGTGGGCGCGGGCGCCGGGGCTGGCGGCGCGCACCAGGTTGCGGGCGCGCCGCTGGCGTCGCGCGCGCGGTCGGCGTGTGAACCGCCGGCGAGGCGCGTCGCGGGCGAGGCGAGAGTTCTCGTAGCAGTCCTGCTCACCCGATGCTCTCCCGAGCATCGGGCGCCGACGGCTGCGGGGCAGTCGGCACAGGTGCGACCCGGTGGGCCATTTCCCGGCCCATCAGGATGCTTGCGGCCGGTCCAGGCCCTGACCGGGAGGGCGCGAGCGACGGGCGCGCGGCGGGGAGCAGGATAGACTCGCGCGCGATGGATGCACCGTCGCCCTCGCCTGCGCGTCTGCCGTCGCTCGCTGCCGATGCGGAGGAGATGTGTCAACGGCTCCTCCGCATCGACACGACCAACCCGCCCGGGAACGAGCGGCCGGCGGCGGAGTACCTGGCGGGCCGGCTGCGCGAGGTCGGCTACGAGGTCACGATCCTCGAGCCGGCCCCGACGCGGGCCAACCTGGTGGCTCGCTACCGCGGCGACGGGCGCGCGGCGCCGCTCCTGCTGACGGCGCACCTCGATGTCGTCGAGGCCGATGCCAGCAAGTGGAAGCAGCCGCCGTTCGCCGGCGTCATCGCCGACGGCTGCTTGTGGGGACGCGGGGCCATCGACATGAAGAACATGGCGGCCATGTCGGTCGCGATCATGCGCCGGCTCGCCATCGAGAAGCCGAAGCTGGCGCGCGACGTCATCTTCGCCGGCGTCGCCGACGAGGAGGCCGGGTGCGATCACGGCTCGCGCTTCCTCGTCGACGAGCACCCGGAGCTGGTGCGCGCCGAGTACGCGATCGGCGAGTCGGGCGGCTTCTCGCTCCACCTCGCCGGCACGACGTACTACCCGGTGCAGGTCGCGGAGAAGGGCCTCTGCTGGGTGCGCGCGCGCTTCACCGGCGAGCCGGGCCACGGCTCGATGCCGCGGCGCGACAGCGCGGTGCTCCGCATGGCCGAGGCGGTCGCCGCGCTCGGCCGCGCGCAGCTCCCGTTCCATCCGAGTCGCTACCTGCAGGAGTTCCTCGCGACCGTGGCGTCGCGGCAGCCACGGCTCGCGCAGCCGCTGGTGCGGCTGGCGACGCGGCCCGAGCTGCTCGGCCGCATCCTCCGGCTGATGCCGGACCTGTCGGCCGCGCGCGGCATCGCCGCCCTGCTCTCCAACACCGCGGCGCCGACGGTCGTGCGCGCGGGCAACAAGACGAACGTCATCCCCGGCGTCGCGGAGGTCGAGATCGACGGCCGCACGCTGCCCGGCCAGACCGACGAGGACTTCCTCCGCGAGCTGCGCGCCGTGCTCGGGCCCGAGGTCGAGCTCGAGGTCATCCGCTCGGCGCCGCCGACGGTGACCGAGCCGGCGGCGTCGCCGCTCTACGACCTGATCGCGCGCGAGATCGTGCGGCGGGAGCCGGACGCGGTCGTCGTGCCGTACATGATCCCGGGGTTCACCGACGCCAAGCACTTCACGCGGCTCGGCGCGCGCTGGTACGGCTTCTCGCCGGTGAAGCTCGAGAAGGCGTCCGGCATCCGCTTCGCCGACATGTTCCACGGCCACGACGAGCGCATCCCGGTCGCCGGCCTGCACTGGGGCGTCGAGGTGCTCGACGCCGTCGTGCGCGGCTTCGCCGCCAGCCCCTGACCGCGCCCGCCGACGCACGCGCCGCCGCGCCCGCCGGCGCAGCCCCGCGCAGCGCGGCGCCGCTCGAGCCCGCGCGGAGGCGTCCGCGCTGGCGGCGCAACCCGCGGGCGTCGCTTCGAGACGGCAGAGCCGTCCGCGATGGTGACGCAATCGCCGCAGCATCGATCGAGGCCAGGTGAAAGAGCCCGCGACGATGGCCCGCCGCCGCGGCGTCGATGGATCCGAGGCGACTGCGACGATCGCCAGGCCGCGCGGCGTTGTTCGAGCCCGGGTGACCGAGCCCGTGATGATCGCCCGCCGCCGCGGCGTCGATGGATCCGAGGCGACAGCGACGATCGCCAGGCCGTGCGGCGTCAATCGAGGCCCGGTGAGGGAGCCCGTGATGAGTCGCCCGCCGCCGCGGCGTCGATGGATCCGAGGCGACTGCGACGATCGCCAGGCCGCGCGGCGTTGTTCGAGCCCGGGTGACCGAGCCGCGATGATGGCCGCCGGAGCGGCGTCGATGGATCCGAGGCGACTGCGACAATCGCCAGGCCGTGCGGCGTCGATCGAGGCCGGGTGAGGGAGCCAGCGATGATGGCCCGGCGCCGCCGCCTCGATGGATCCGAGGCGACTGCGATGATCGTCAGGCCGTGCGGCGTCGATCGAGGCCGGGTGAGGGAGCCTGCGATGATGGCCCGGCGCCGCGGCGTCGATGGATCCGAGGCGACTGCGACGATCGCCAGCCGGCACGACATCGATGGATCGCAGGCGACAGCGATGAT
>DASZXE010000702.1:0-2121 GCA_035546475.1 Kofleriaceae bacterium | reverse complement strand
CCCGCGCCCGCGCCCGCGCCCGCGCCTCGGGCCGGCGACGCGCCGGTGAGCTCGCTCGCCGCGCGGCGGTCGCGGCGAGGCTGGGCGATCGCCGGCGCCGCGCTCGCGGCCGCCGCCGCGGTGGCGGTCGTCGTGCGGGCGCCGTGGCGGCCGCACTCGCACGCCGAGCCGCGCCTCGCGCTCGCCGACACGCGGCCCGTGGAGGTCCGCTTCAGCGCGCACGACTTCGGCGGCTACCGGCCGTACCGCGTCGAGCGGGGCGCCGGGCCCGCCGCGGCGCCGATCCCGCTGGCGACCCTGTCCGCGCTCGAGCGGCGCGCCGACAAGAGCGCGCTCGTCGCCGCGCTGGTCTGGTCCGGCGATCGGACGCGCGCGACGTCGGTGCTCGACACCATGCCGGCGACGGATCCGTCGGTGCTCGCCGATCGCGCGGCGGTGCTCGTGCTCGCCGGTCAGCCGGAGGCGGCGCTCGAGGCGGCCGACGCGGCCCTGCGGGCGGCGCCGCAGCTTCCCGCTGCTCGCTGGAACCGGGCGCTCGCTCTCCGTGACCTCGGGCTCCCGCTCGCGGCGGCCGCGGAGCTCGAGTCGCTGGCCGCGACGAAGGAGCGGGGCTGGAGCGACGAGGCGGCCGCGCGCGCGAAGGCGTTGCGCGACCCGGTCGAAACGACGCGCGCGGCCCGGCTGGACGCGAGCGCGCGGCGCAAGGCGGCGATCGCCGGCGGCGGCCGGCCGCTCACCGCCGCCGACGTCGACGTCGCGCCGACCGTCGCCCGCCACTACTTCCACGACGCGCTGCGCGTGGCCGCCACCACCGCGGACGTCGACGCGCTCGCGCCGCTCGCCGCGGCGCTCGACCGCCAGAGCGGCGGCGACGAGTGCGCGCGAGAGCTGGCCCGGGTGCGCGGCCTGGACCTCGCCCGCCGCGCCGCGTTCGCGCCTCGCTATCGCGCGGTCGCTTCCGGCCAGGCGTCGGCCGCCGACGTCGATCGTCTGCTCGCCGACCTGGAGGCGGCCGGGCCGTCGGTCGACGACGTCCGGCTCGGCGTCCTCCTCCTCGCCGGCAGGGCGGCCGATCAGCGGACCGACGTGGAGCGCCTGGCCGCCGGCAGCGACGATCCATGGTTCGTGCTCCTGGCCGTGCAGCTCCGGCTCGAGGACGGCAGGCCCGCCGACGGCGATCTCGAGCTGGCCGCGCGCTCCTGCAACAACCCGGCGTGGGCGCTGCGCTGCGCCGCGATCGATCACGCCCGTGCGTCGATCCTCGAAGGGCAGGGGCGCGTCGCCGAGGCGGAGGGGCTCGAGCGCCAGCGGCTCGAGCTGCTCGCGGTCGGCGGCACCGGCACCGAGTCGGAGCCCGCGCTCGCGCACCTGGCGGAGCTCGAGCGTTACCGCGGCCGCCTCGCCCTGTCGGCTGCGACCGCCACCGAGGCGCTCGCCTACGTCGATCCGGCCGACTGCAAGGCGCGCACGTTCGCGTTCGAGGGCCTCGCGGAGGTGGCGAGGCGACGCGGCGACTTCGCGCGGGCGCGCACGTGGCTCGCCGCGCCCGACGCCTGTCCCGGCGCGGTCGACCTGCTCGCCGTGGGGACCGCGGTCGACCTCGCGAGCCAGACCGGCGACCCGGCCGACGTCGCGCTGGCGACCCGGTGGATCGCGGCGGGCCGGGCGGCGGGGCTGCCGGCCGATTACCTCGACGCCGCGCAGGGCCGCCTGCACATCGGCGACGAGGCAGGCGCGCGCGAGGTGCTCCTCGACGTGGCGACCCATCCGCCCGCCATCGACGTCGGCCCGGCGATCGCGGACTGGGCGTGGCGGACGCTCGTCGACGACGATGGGCGGCGCGGCGACTGGAACGGCGCGTTCCTCCACACGGAGAACGCGCTGGCGCAGGAGGGACCGGCGACCTGCGCGATCACGCTCGCGTACGACGACGGGATCTTCACGGCCGCGTGGCGCGACTCGAACGGCACCGCCGGCGGCGCGCAGTGGCGCGAGCCGGCGCCGTGGCCGCCGCTGCCGGCGTCGGCGCTGTACGGCTGCACGACGACCGCCGTGGTCGCGATGTCGCCGCTGCACGGGCGGCCGCCGCCGTGGAAGCTGGGCGCGTGGGCGTGGAGCACC
>DASZXE010000701.1:0-4143 GCA_035546475.1 Kofleriaceae bacterium | reverse complement strand
GCCGGCCGCCCTCGCCGCGGCACGCCGCGCCGCCGCCCCGCCCGCGCCGCTGTCCAGCTCGTCGCCCGACTCCGACGACCGCGGCGCCAGCTCCGGCGGCATCGGCGGCGGCAGCCCGAGCGGCGACCACGCCGCGCCGGCGACCGTCGTCTCGTCGAGCTCGAGCCGCGAGATGCCGTCGCTGTCGACCCGCTGGATGAGCACGGGGCGCCCGTCGCTCGCCGGCTCGTCGGCGGCGGCCTCGGCGATCGGCGGCACCGTCGGGTGCTTGCGGCGCGCCGCCACCGTGATCTCCAGGCGCTTGCCGCCGGCCGGCCCGATCCCCTCGGTCGCGTGCGGGGCCCCGTCCTCGTCGGCCTCGCGCGCGCCGCCGACGTCATCGCCGTCGCCGTCGTCGGCCGCCTCGTGCGGCGAGTCGTGATCGATCGCGTCCTCGGCCGCCGGCGGGGCGCCGCCCGGCACGCTGCCCTCGGCCGTCTTCCGCTCGGCGGTCGCGCCGGCTGTCCGCCTTTCGGACGTTGCCCCCGCGGTCCGCCGCGCCTTGGTCGACTCCGCCAGCCCGGCGAGCTGCGCGCGGATGATCGCGTCGAGCCGCTTGCCGGTCGGCGTCGATCGATCGACCGTGTCCGACACCAGCTCGGCGACGTCGAGCGCGGTCGACACGATGCTCGACTCGTAGGTCAGCTCGGTCAGCGCCCGCAGCATCACCGCCGGCCGGGCCGGCCGGTCGTCGCGCGACCGCGCCAGCGCCGCGTGGAGGATGCCGTCGAGCCTCGGCGGCAGACCGGGCCGCACCTCCGACGGCCGCGGCAGCGGCATGTCGTGGATGTTGCGGATGATGTCCTCCGCCTCGTCGCCGGGGAACAGCTTCTCGCCGGTGAACAGCTCGTACATCACCGACGCCGCCGAGAACAGGTCGCTCCGCGTGTCGAGCGGCTCGCCGCGCGCCTGCTCCGGCGACATGTAGCGCCACTTGCCCATCACCTTGCGGCGGCCGGTGACCGTGCCGCGTGACGACGTCGCGGCGATCGCGATGCCGAAGTCGGCGATCTTCACCTCGCCCGCGCGCGACAGCAGGATGTTCGACGGCGAGACGTCGCGGTGGACGACGCCGTGCTGGTGGGCGAAGTCGAGGCCGCGCGCCAGCTCGATCGCGATCTGGAACGCCGCGGTCACGGGCACCCGCTCGCCGCGCAGCTTGAGCCGGCGGAGCAGCGCCGCCAGGTCGAGCCCGTCGACGTACTCCATCGCGATGAACAGCGAGCCGGCGAAGCGCCCGAAGTCGAACACCTGCACGACGTTCGTGTGCGAGAGCCGCACCGCGACCTTCGCCTCGGCGATGAACCGCTCCTCGAACTCGGGATCGCGGGCGAGTTCGGGGAGGATGCGCTTGATCGCGAGCGTCTTCTCGAAGCCGTGCGCGCCGTACGCCTTGGCCAGGAAGACCTCCGCCATGCCGCCGACCGCGATGCGGTCGAGCACGTCGTAGCGGTTCAGGTTCTTCTCCGGGACCTGGGACAAGACCGGGGGAGCGTAGCGCCTGCGGGCACCCGGATGCTGCGGTATCCTGGGCGGCGATGTCGGTTCGCTCGGTCCGGTCGCAGACGCCGCGTGCGCCCGCGCGCCGCGGCCTGGCCTGCCCGCTGGCGATCGCGGCCCTGCTGGCGGCGCCGGCGGCGGCGCGCGCCGACCGCAAGCCGGTCGTCGTCGTCGACGGGACGTCCGACGGCGCCGGCGCGCAGGCGGTCGCCGACCTCGACGGGCAGCTCGCCCGCGAGGAGGCGCTCGGGCCGCCCGCGGTCGACGTCGACGCCGCGCTGCGCACCGCCGTCGACGCGCCGGTCGAGTGGGAGGCCGAGGCGACCGCCGCCCTCGGCGAGGCGCGCGCCGACCTGGCCCGCTTCGACTACCGCAAGGCCGCCGACCGGACGCGCGACGCGCTCGACCGCCTGGCCGCCGCCGCCGACCAGCCGGCGGCGCGCAAGGCCCTCGCCGAGCTGGCCCTGCTCGAGGGGCAGGCGCTGGTCGGCGCCGGCGACGCCGACGGAGCGGTGCTCAGCCTGAGGCTGGTCCACCGGTTCGACCCCGACGCGCGGCTCGATCCCGCGCGCTACCTGCCCGAGGTCGTCACCGCCTACCTCGCCGCCGGCCGCGCGGCCGAGGCCACCGCGCGGTTGCAGGTCGACGCGCCCGGCGCCGACGAGGTGCTGGTCGACGGCGCGGTCGTCGGCGGCGAGCGCCAGATCGTCGACGTCACGCCCGGGCCGCACCTGGTGTCGGTGCGCGGCGAGGCGATCGTCACGCTCGGCCGCCGCATCGACGCGCCGGCGGGGCAGGAGATGTACGTCGAGCTGGCGCCGAAGGTCGCGCCGCTGCCGGTGCGGATCGCGCGCGGCGTCGCGCGGCTGCGGGTGGCGGCGGCCGCCGCCGATGCCGACGCCGCGCTGCTCGACGCGGTGCAGACGCTCGCCGCGCTCGCGCAGGCGACCGACGCGGTGGTGGTCGTGCACGGCGACGCCGGCATCGCGACGCGGCTCTACACGCCCGCCGGCGGGCTCCGGCCGGCGCGTCCGCTCGGCGAGCCGGCCCAGACGCTGGCGCCCCTGCGCCCGCTGGCCGTGCCCCCGCACGGGCGGCAGCAGCCGCCGGCGCCGATCGTCCCGCCGGCGCCGTGGTACCGCCAGCGCTGGGGCAAGACGTCGATCGGCATCGGCGTCGCCGTCGTGCTCGGCGGCATCGTGACCGCGATGATCGTGCGCGACCCCGGCACGAGCACGTTCACCGGCAAGGCGGGCGTCGAGTGAGGGCCCGGTCGTGAGGAGCGGCGACTCGAGCGCCGCGAGGACCGGAGGAGCCTCGCGACGAAGCGACCGCGCGCAGAGCGCGAGCCGGGCCCGAACGAGCGCGATCGCGGCCGCGGGTGCGCTGGCCGCGGCCGCGCTGGTCACGCTCGCCGGGTGCAGCTCGGAGGCCGAGAGCTTCTCGCTGCGCCTGAGCTGGAGCCAGGGCGGCGACCAGGAGTGCCCGCCGGTCGGCGCCGCCAGCGCGACCTGCCAGTCGATCCCGATCTCGTGCGACGCGCGCGTGCTGATCCGCATCGTCCCCGACACCGCCGGCGGCGTGCCGTACTACAGCCACTGCTACCGGATGACCGGCGCGCGCGACGCGTGCGCGCTGGCGAACCTGGAGATCCAGCCGTCGGATCCGATCCCGAACGAGATGGTGAAGGTGCAGGTCGCCGTCTGGTCCGAGGACCAGCTCGCCGGCGCGGTCCTCGATGACGACGGCTGCCCCGCGTCGGTGCCGTTCGACCTCCTGGGCCTGCCGTCGCTCACCGCGACGCCGCCGTCGCTGGTGCCCGCGCTCGGCGGCGAGATCTACTTCCCGGTCGGCGATCGCCGGGGCGCCGACGTGCCGCTCGGCTGCCCGCGCTACGACCAGCTCGACACCATGGCGTGCCGCATCGGCGCGCCGACGATCGAGGCCGGCGTCCGCGATCCGCTGTCGGGCGCGAGCGTCCCGGCGAGCGACACCGGCGAGATCCACGTCGCGTTCGGGCCGCCGTCGGCCGACGGCAAGGGCGGCTGGCGGCTCAACGTCAACGAGCTCGAGCCGCTCGCGCCGCAGGCGGGCGACCCGCCGACCTGGACGACGCGGCTGCAGCACGCGGTGCCGGCGCTCGGCTGCCTCGAGGTCGAGCGCTCGGAGGCGCTCAGCACGCCGGCGGCGATCTGCCGCGACACGATGGTCAACGACGGCCAGCTCACCGTCGACGGCTACGTCGTCAGCCGCAGCCTGGTGCGCAAGGTGATGACCGCGCTCGGCCTGGTCGACTTCCCCGACAAGGGGCTCGTGCTCGGGCTGGTGGTCAACGAGCGGTTCCAGCCGGTGGCGGGCGCGAAGGTCTCGGTGTCGTCGGGGACGATCGACTACCCGCTCGACGACTTCCAGACGGTCGGCCTCGACTCGACCGATCCGAGCGGCGTGTTCCTGTCCGAGGACGCGCCGTTCGACGCCACCTGGCACGCGATCGATCCGAGCGGCATCGGCGACGACGGCAGCGCGCGGGGCGGGCTGATCGTCGGGCACGTGAGCGTCGTCGTCATCAAGAGGCAGCCGCACGTCGGCGGCGCGCAGGCGGGG
>DASZXE010000700.1:0-9710 GCA_035546475.1 Kofleriaceae bacterium | reverse complement strand
GTGGTGCCGTCGCGCGTCGGGCGGGCCGGCGGCAGCGTCACCGCCGACGCCAGCCGGCGGGCGAGCGCCGCGTGCGGCTCGGAGGCGAGCCGGCGCGCCGCCGCGGCGTCGAGCTGGTCGAGGACGACCTCGGCCGTCGCGCGCGCGCGGATGGCCTCGACGCGCGCATGGAAGCAGGCGAGCCAGCGCCCCGACCGCTCGCCGTGGCCGTCGCGCAGGAGGAGATCGACGAGCGGCATCGTCCCCGCCAGCGCCGCCTGCAGCCGATCGAGCGTCGCGCGGCCGCGCAGCGCCCGCGCCGTCGCGCCGGCCGCCGGACGGCCGTGCCAGACGAGGAACCAGTCGTCGAGCAGCGAGTGGTAGCGCGCCGGGACGCGCTCGTGATGATCCGCCGGCCGCGAGCGGTCGCGCGCGAGGCCGGTGTCGCGATCGATCTCGACGTGCTGGTTGAGGATGTCGAGGATGGCGTCCAGGACCGGCGCGGCATGCATGACGCGCCGGTTGTCGGCACGCGGCCGGGCCGGTTGTGGGCGAAACGACGAAATCGTCCGCCGGCCGGTGGCAAGGAGCGGCAGGATGCGTGCGGTCAGCCGGTGACGCGGCCGAACAGCACCGTGGTCGGCATCAGCCACGGGCTGCGCGTCCCGATCCAGCCGTACGACGTCACGACCCCCTGCTCGTCGGTGACGAAGACCATCGTCCCGAAGCCGAAGCCGCCGTCGTCGTCGTGGGCGCGGAGGTCGTCCTGGTGGCCGCCGCGCGTCGAGTCGGCGACGCGCACGGCGAACGCGCCCGGCCAGCCGGGGACCTCCTCGGGATAGCCGACGACGACGCCGACGTGGCCGGTGATCTTCGATGGCGACACCGGCGACTTCAGGAACGCGAAGACGTCGCCGGGCCGCGCCTCGCGCACGTGGGAGAGCCGCTGCCAGCCGCGGCGCGCGCGGCCGACCGGCGCCCGCGCGATCGCGTGGACGAAGTCGCGGGCGACGGGCCGCCCGCTGGCGAGCGCCGCGAGCGCGCGCGGGGCGCTGCGCTTCAAGAGCCACGTCATCATGCCGGAGCAGTCCCAGTGGTAGGAGCCACGGCGGACATCGACGACGGTGCGCGCCTGGTACGCGCTGTCGACCATCGTCCGGTGGACGAGGTCCACCTCGGCGAGCAACCGGCGGGCCGCGGGCGAGCCGGCGCCGTCGAGGTCGAGGTCGTCCTCCGCGCGGGGGACGACCGGGTCCTGCGTGATGCCGTCGGGGATGACCGGGATCTCGAGGGTGGCCGGCCCCGCGGGGGCCGCGCGCGCGGGGGCGCAGGCCGCGGCGGCGAGGCCGGCGGCGAGGGCGAGCACGGCGTGGCGGGCGACCATCGCGATCGAAGATAGGGCGTGGCGCGCGGCGGTGCCACCGGCGTCCGGCGGCGCGGGCCAGATCTGACACGGAGCTGACGCGTGCCTCGCGGGCGCGCGCGGCCGGGAGTGGCCGGCTGCCGGACGGGGCCGTCCGGGAGTGTCCGGAAACCGGACGAGGCGCGCAGTCGATCCGCGGAGTTGCCGATGGCACGGGCCGTGCTGCACGGACCTGCGCGCGCGCCGCGAGGAGCTCGCGCCGACGAGACAACCGCGGCGACCCGCGGCCGATACGCGCGCGACGAGGAGGACTGGATGACCCACGAACGCTTGCCGGACAAGAGCCCGATCACCGCCGGAAACAACGGCCGCGCCGGCGAGCGCGGCACGGTCGTCGCGCTGCGCGACGACGCGTCGGGCGTCGACCGGCTGATACCGTCCGATCGCTCGACGACGATCGGCAAGGACCCGTCGTCGGAGCTGGTGCTCGACGACCCCTGCGTGTCGCGCCGCCACTGCGTGCTCGAGTGGCGCGGCCCCGCGCTCTATGCGCGCGACCTCGGCAGCCGCAACGGAACCTTCGTCGACGATCGGCGGATCGAGTGCGCGGAGCTCACGCCCGGCGCCGTGCTCGTCGTCGGCGGCACGCGGCTGGTCGCGCTGGGCGCCAGCCGGCCGACGCGCTCGACCGCCTACGCGCGCCTCATCGGCCTCGATCCATCGTTCCGCCAGGCCGTCGAGCTGGCCCGCCGCGCCGCCAGCACCGACTGCTCGGTGCTCATCCTCGGCGAGACCGGCACCGGCAAGGAGCTGATCGCCCAGTGCATCCACGAGGGCTCGCGGCGCGCGCGCCTGCCGTTCGTCGCCGTCAACTGCGGGGCGATCCCGCGCGAGCTCATCGGCTCGGAGCTGTTCGGCCACGAGCGCGGCGCGTTCACCGGCGCGATGAACGAGCGCGACGGCGTCTTCGTCCAGGCCGACCGCGGCACGCTGTTTCTCGACGAGCTCGGCGAGCTGCCGCTGTCGCTGCAGCCTCACCTCCTGCGCGCGCTCGAGACGCGGCAGGTGCGGCGGCTCGGCTCCGGCGTCGACCGCACCGTCGACGTCCGCGTGCTGGCCGCGACCCACCGCCTGCACGACCTCGGCACCGAGCGCGGCAGCGTGCGGGTCGACCTCTATCACCGGCTGGCGACGCTGCTCATCATGTTGCCGCCGCTGCGCAACCGGGTGGTCGACCTCGACCCGCTGTGCGACGCGTTCCTCGAGGAGTTCGCGGTCGAGCACGGCCGGCGCACGCTGTCGGACGCCGCGCGGGTCGCGATCCGCGAGCACCGCTGGCCGGGCAACGTGCGCGAGCTGCGCCAGGCCCTGACGCGGGCGGTGACCGTCGCCGGCACGGTGATCGAGCCGGAGCACCTGTTCCCGGTGCTGCCGGATCGCGCGGTCGCGATGCCGCCGCCGGTGACGACGCCCGGCCTGCCGCCCTTGCCGCCCGGCCTCGAGCTCGCGCCGTACGAGGCGCTGGTGCGCGAGACGCTCCACCGCGCGCTGGTGAAGCACGGGTCGATCCGCGCCGCCGCCAACGCGCTCGGCATCGCGAAGTCGACCTTCGCCGACAAGGCGCGGCGCTACGGCCTGCTCGCCCCGACGCGAGGCCGCCGGTGACACGCGCGCTCGCGGCGCTCCTCCTCGGCCTCGGCGTCGTCACCGGCCGTGCGGAGCCTCGCGCCGCGTCAGGGACGGTGACGATCGCGCCGTC
The DNA here is from genome assembly GCA_035546475.1 of Kofleriaceae bacterium. Taxonomy (GTDB): domain Bacteria; phylum Myxococcota_A; class Polyangia; order Haliangiales; family Haliangiaceae; genus UBA2376. The sequence continues at coordinate 6,609 of DASZXE010000700.1, read as the reverse complement.
CGTCTCTCGATCGATCCGCCCCGGGGAGGACCCCCGAGCCGGACGTCGACGCGGAACGACCCCGCCCCGCGCTGCGCTCTCAGGCGCCGCGGGCGCGGACGGCCGCGGCGCGGTTGCGCAGCACGTACGTCAGGATGCCGCCGTGCGCGAGGTACTCGGCCTCCTGCGGGGTGTCAACGCGGGCGATCACCTGGAACGTCTTGTCGCCGGCCTTCACGGTCAGCTTCTTGCGCGGCGTCAGCCCGCCGGCGATGCCCTCGATCGCGAAGACCTCCTCGCCGGTGAGGCCGAGGTGCGCCGCGTCCTGGCCCGGCTCGAACTCCGCGGGCAGCACGCCCATGCCGATCAGGTTCGAGCGATGGATGCGCTCGAAGCTCTTCGCGATCACGACCTTCACGCCGAGCAGCAGCGTGCCCTTGGCGGCCCAGTCGCGCGAGCTGCCGGTGCCGTACTCCTCGCCCGCGAGGATGATGAGCGGCACGTGATCGGCCGCGTACTTCATCGCGGCGTCGTAGATCGACATCTGGCCGCCGTCGGGGAGGTGGCGGGTCACGCCGCCCTCGACGCCGGGGACCAGCTTGTTCTTGAGGCGGATGTTCGCGAAGGTGCCGCGCAGCATGACCTCGTGGTTGCCGCGCCGCGCGCCGTACTGGTTGTACTCGGCCGGCGGCACGCCGTGGTCGGACAGGTACTTGGCGGCGGGGCTGTTGCGCGCGATGTTGCCGGCCGGCGAGATGTGGTCGGTGGTGACCGAGTCGCCGAGCACGGCGAGGGCGCGGGCGCCGGTCACGTCGGCGAGCGGCTTCGGCGTCGGCGTGATGTCGTCGAAGAACGGCGGCTTGCGGATGTAGGTCGAGGCGTCGTCCCAGGCGAAGGTGTCGCCGGTCGGGACCGGCAGCGTCCGCCACGGGGCCGGGCCCTCGCTGACCGCGGCGTAGCGCTCGACGAACTGCTCGCGCTTGACCGACGCCGCCACCATCTCGGCGACCTCCTGCGCCGACGGCCAGACGTCGCGCAGGAAGACCGGGTTGCCGTCGGCGCCGGTGCCGAGCGGCTCCGACTCGAAGTCGATGTTCATCGTGCCGGCCAGCGCGTACGCGACGACGAGCGGCGGCGACGCCAGGTAGTTGGCGCGCACGACCGGGTTCACGCGGCCCTCGAAGTTGCGGTTGCCCGACAGCACCGAGGTGACGACGAGGTCGCCGTCCTTGACGGCCCGCGCGATGTCCTCGTGCACCGGGCCGGAGTTGCCGATGCAGGTCGTGCAGCCGTAGCCGACGAGCTGGAAGCCGAGCGCGTCGAGGTCCTCCATCAGGCCCGACGCCTTGTAGTACTCGGTGACCACCTGCGAGCCGGGGGCGAGGCTGGTCTTGACCCACGGCCTGGTGGCGAGGCCGAGCGCGCGCGCCTTGCGGGCCACCAGGCCGGCCGCCAGCATGACCGCGGGGTTCGACGTGTTGGTGCAGCTCGTGATCGCGGCGATGACGACCGAGCCGTGGTGGACCTCGAACGTGCCGTGGTCGGTGGTCGCCTGGACCGACGTCGCGATCGCGCCGCCGGGCTGGGCGCCGCCGTCGATCCACTGCTCGAGGTCGCCGGCGCTGGCCTTCGCGGTGGCCTTGTCGCCGAGCATGGCGGCGAGCGTCTTGCGCCAGGCCGTGCGCGAGGTGTGCAGCGGCACCCGGTCCTGCGGACGCGCCGGGCCGGCGAGCGACGGCACGACGGTCGCGAGGTCGAGGCTGAGGTTGTCGCTGAACCGCAGCTTGGCCGTCGGGTCGTGCCAGAAGTGGTTCTCCTTGGCGTACCGCTCGACGAGCTGGACGCGCGCCTCGTCGCGGCCGGTGAACCGCAGGTAGTCGATCGTCACCTGATCGATGGGGAAGAAGCCCATCGTCGCGCCGTACTCGGGCGCCATGTTCGCGATCGTGGCGCGGTCGGGGAGCGAGAGCGCCGCGACGCCCGCGCCGTGGAACTCGACGAACTTGTTGACCACGCCGCGCTTGCGGAGCATCTGCGTGACGGTCAGCACCAGGTCGGTCGCGGTGGCGCCGGCGGGGAGCTGGCCGTGCAGCTCGAAGCCGACCACCTCGGGGATGAGCATCGCCATCGGCTGGCCGAGCATGACCGCCTCGGCCTCGATGCCGCCGACGCCCCAGCCCATCACGCCGAGGCCGTTGACCATCGTCGTGTGCGAGTCCGTGCCGACGAGCGAGTCGGGGAACGCGACGGTCTGGTCGCCGTCGTGCTCGGTCCACACGACCTTGGCCAGGTACTCGATGTTGACCTGGTGGACGATCCCGGTGCCGGGCGGCACGACCGTCATGTCGTGGAACGCCTGCTGGCCCCACCGGAGGAACACGTACCGCTCGCGGTTGCGCTCGAACTCCAGGTCGACGTTGCGGCCGAACGCGATCGGCGAGCCGTAGACGTCGACCTGCACCGAGTGATCGATGACGAGGTCCGCGCGCTTGAGCGGGTTGATCTGCGTCGCCGGCAGGCCGAGGGCGGCGAAGGCGTCGCGCATCGCGGCCAGGTCGCAGACGGCGGGGACGCCGGTGAAGTCCTGCATGAGCACGCGCGCCGGGCGGAGCTGGACCTCGTGCTCGACGCGGTGGGTCGGATCCCAGGCGGCGACCGCGACGATGTCCTCCTGCTCGACCGTCTTGCCGTCCTCGTTCCGCAGCAGGTTCTCGAGCAGGATGCGCAGCGAGTAGGGGAGGGTGGCCACGTCGCCGACGCCGGCGCGGGTCAGCGCGTCGAGGCGGTAGATGCGGTAGGTCGAGTCGCCGACCTTGAGGTCGGCGGCGGCGCCGAAGCTGTCGATCGAGGTCATCAGGGCTCCTGTGCGGCTCCAGAACGTGCGGGGGTGGCGGGTGCGGACCGGGGCACGGCCGAGGGCTCGTCGGCGAACCGATCGAGGGGCGGCTGGGAGCTCCGATGCTCACACCCGCAACCGCGCGGACCATACCAGCTTTGGGCCGCGCGACTGTCCGCCGGCCGGGTGCTCCTCCGATGCCCGGACGAGGCCGAAGGTTGCGGCGATCCGTCGCGGACGCGGGCGCGCGGGACAGACCGTCCGGCAGGGGTCGTGCGTTCCCTGGGCATGGCCGCCGAACCACGCCACCGGTCCGCCCGCGCTCCGCTCTCCACCCTCGCGCTGGCGCTCGCGGCGTGCGGGAGCCACCGCGCGGCGCCCGCGGCGCAGGCAACGGCTCCCGCGGCGGCGCCGCCGGCCGTCGCGTCGGCGACGCTGGTCCAGCCAACCATCGCGGCGGCGAGCGCGGCGCCGGCGCTGGTCGCGTCGACGTCGTCGGGCGTGCTGCTCGCGGACGAGCCGCCGATCTCGCTGACCGCGTCGGACGGCACCGGCCTCACGCTGACGAAGCTCGAGGCGCGCGCGGTGGTCGAGGGGCCGCTCGCGTTCACCGAGTTGCACCTGCGCTTCCAGAACCCGCTGGACCGGCGGCTCGAGGGGCGGTTCGCGATCACGCTGCCCGATGGCGCCGCGCTGTCGCGCTTCGCGATGGCGCAAGGGGACGACTGGATGGAGGCGGAGGTCGTCGAGCGGCAGGCCGCCCGCCGCGCGTACGAGGACTTCCTCCATCACCGGCAGGACCCGGCGCTGCTCGAGAACGAGGGCGGCAACCAGTTCTCCGCGCGCGTGTTCCCGATCGAGCCGCACGGGACCAAGGACCTGATCGTCTCGTTCTCGCACGAGGCGCGCGGCGCGTATGTGCTGCCGCTGCGCGGGTTGCCCGCGATCGGCGAGGTGACCGCGCAGGTCGACGTCGCGCGGCCCGACCGGTCCGGCCCGGCGTTCGATCGCACGGAGCTGCACCAGTCGGCGTGGGCGCCGGACCGCGACCTGGTCGTGTCGCTTACGGGCGCGCCGGCGGCGGTCCGCGCCGACGATCTGGTCGCGGTGGCGATCGATCCGCTCGCGTCGGCGGCGCCGTCGCGGCTGACCGCGCTGACGGTGATGGTCGACACCAGCGCGTCGCGGGCGCTCGGCTTCGCCGCGCAGCTCGAGGATCTGTCGTCGATGATCGCCGACCTCGCGCGCGAGCAGGGCGGCGCGCTGCCGCTGGTGGTGGCCGCCTTCGACCAGGACGTCGAGGAGGTCTACCGCGGGCGCGCCGACGGCTTCGGCGCCGACGCGATCACGCGGCTGAAGGCGCGGACGGCGCTCGGCGCGTCGGATGTCGCGGGCGCGCTCCGGTGGGTGAAGGCGAAGGGCGCGGGCGGCCGGCTCGTGCTGGTGACCGACGCGGTCTCCACCGTCGGCGACGACGCGGCGGTGCTGGCCGCGGCGGCCGCGCTGGCGCCGGCGGTCGATCGCATCGACGCGGTGCTGGTCGGCGGCCTGCGCGACCGCGCGGCGGCGGCGCGGCTGGTCGCGGCGCTGCCGCAGGACGGGGCGGTCATCGACGGCGCGCGCGGCCCGGCCGAGGTCGCCCGCCGGATCGGCCTGGCGACGCGCTCGGGCCTGAAGGTGGCGGTCGACGGCGCACGATGGGTCTGGCCGGAGACGATCGACGGGGCGCAGCCGGGCGACGTCACGGTCGTCCTCGCGTCGCTGGCGCCGGCGTCGGGCGCAGCGTCACGGTCGCCGCAGGTGGTGGTGACCGCCGGCGAGGCGCGAGTCGCGGCGACCGCGGTGCCGGTGCCGCGGCCGTTGCTCGAGCGGGCGGCGGTCGGCGCCGAGATCGCGCGGCTCGACGGCCAGCGCGCGGCGGCGACCGATGTGGCGGCCAGGCAGGCGCTCGCCCACCGCATCGTCGAGCTGTCGACGAGCCACCGGGTGATGTCGAGCCTCACCGGCTTCCTCGTCCTCGAGACCGAGGCGGACTACCAGCGGTTCGGCATCGCGCGCACGGCGCTCGCCGACATCCTCGTCGTCGGCAAGGCCGGCGTCGAGGTGAGGGCGCGCCACGACGTCACGCTGATGGCCGCCGATGCTCCGGCGCCAGGCACCGCGAAGACCCCGGAGTCGAAGAAGAAGAGCGCACGCTCGATGGCGGCTGTCGACGACGACGAGGACGGCGTCGCCGACGGGACGAAGGAGGAGGCCGATGACGACGAGGACCTCGAGAAGGCGGACAAGAACCCCGCGGACGGGGCCGAGGACGAGGCCGACGAGATGAACGGCGACGACGACAGCGGCGGCGACCTCGAGCGCGCCCGCGCCCTGGAGGCGCGCGAGCAGACCGAGACGAGCACCGGGATCGACCGGGCTGCCGAGGTCGCCCAGCCGGTGGAGCGCCGACCCGAGCCGCCGGCTCCTCCGCCCCCGCCCCCGCCGTCGCCGTCGATGCCGATGCCGATGCCGATGCCGGCCCGGCCGGCTCCCGCCGCGCCGATCGCCGATCCGGGGCCGGCCACCGGCGCCGTGCAGACCATCGAGGTCACGCGCGGCGGCTTCGCCTCCTCCAACCAGGTGGTCGCCCAGGCGCAGCTCAGCGAGTCCGGCGCGGGTGCCGGCTCGGGCGCCGCCGACGCGGATGGCGCCGACGACGCCGAGGACGGTCCGCAGGGCGGCCCGCCGCCGTGGAACGGCACCTTCGCCGAGGTGATGGCGCAGCTCCAGGGTGGCCGCGCGCGCGACGGACTGGCGGCTGCGTGGGCGTGGCGCGCGCGCGAGCCGGGCGACGTGCTGGCGCTCGTCGCGCTCGGCGAGGCGCTCGAGGCGACCGGGCAGCCGGCGGTGGCTGCGCGCGCGTACGGTTCGGTGATCGATCTGTTTCCGGGCCGCGCGGACCTGCGGCGCTTCGCGGCGGAGCGGCTCGAGCGCGTGGGCGCGGCCGGCCGCGCGCTCGCCATCGACAGCTACCGCCAGGCGCTCGCCTCGCGCCCCGATCACCTGACCGGCTACCGGCTGCTCGCCTACGCGCTCGTGCGCGCGGACGACTTGCCGGGCGCTTTCGGGACGATCGAGCAGGGCCTCGCCCAGCATTACCCCGACGACCGCTACCGCGGCGGGACGCGCGTGCTCGGCGAGGACCTCGGGGTCATCGGCGCGGCGTGGGCGGCTCGCGCGCCGGCGAAGCGCGCCGAGATCATGGCGCGGCTGGCGAAGGCCGGCGTGACGATGGCGACCAGGCCGTCGCTCCGCTTCGTCCTCTACTGGGAGACGGACGCCAACGACGTCGACTTCCACATCCGCGACGGCAAGGGCAGCCATGCGTTCTTCCGCCGGATGCAGCTCCCGTCGGGAGGGGAGCTCTACGCGGACATCACCACCGGCTACGGCCCCGAGTGCTTCACCATCCCCGGCACCCCGCGGGCGTATCCGTACCAGTTGCAGATCCATTACTATTCGCGCGGGCCGATGGGCTATGGCATGGGCGTGCTCGAGATCATGCGCCACGACGGCAAGGGCGGCCTCGGCTTCGAGCACCGGCCGTACGTGATCATGGCCGACGGCGCCTTCGTCGACCTCGGCACCGTGACCGACAGGACCGCCTCGATCGGCAGCGGGCCGACGATGGCGAACTGACCGAGGGCGTCCGCGCGCGGCGGCACCGCGCGGCGTCAGCGCAGGCGGCCACTCGCGCCAGCGCGCGGCGGCACGCAGCGTCAGCGCCGGCCGGCCACGCGGCGTCGCGCGCC
>DASZXE010000699.1:0-3664 GCA_035546475.1 Kofleriaceae bacterium | reverse complement strand
GGCCGCTCGATCGGCGTCGCGTGGACGCCCGGCTCGACCGTCAACCAGGACTGCATGATCAACGGCGGCGCGCCCGGCACCGGCGGCAACGCCGGCCTCTCCGCGCCCAGCGCCCCGCAGGCCGAGCGCGACGGCAACGACGGCCAGGCCGGCTCCGACGGCACCCTCGACGCCACCCGCGCCTGCAACGCCGGCGACTGCTGACGACTACTCGAGGGAATCGCCGAAGCGCTCACCAGCCGTGGCGGTAGGATTCTCGATCGTGAGATCGGCTGTATCTACGATCGATGGCCAGGAACTGCGCCCCAACCAGCCTGCTACGACGCCCTTGCTTCCGTTTGCGCGCGGCGCGCTGGCGAAGACGTCGCTCGTGCCATCGCCGTTGAAGTCGGTCGTTGCGACGCTGTAGCCGAGAGTTCCGCTGGTCTGCTGGGTCAGGGTCACATTCGCAGTCATGGGGAGCGCGGCCGCGCGCGAGTACACGTACAGTGCGCCAACGTCGTCGCCCGTTGGTGCCGAGACGATGAGGTCGTCATCGCCGTCGGGTAGCACGTCATCGCAAGCGAGTGCGGACCCCATCGCATCGCGTGCACTCTGTGTCGGAGCGGGGAGCGTCCGGTCCGCTGTCGTAACCAAGCGCGGCCACATGTCGCGGCCCGCATAGATCCGCGCGCCACCCGCCGTCTCCCCCGGTGAATCTTCTTGCGGCGATCCGACGGCCAAAGCCGGCATGGCATCGGGCGACTTACACACGGTCGCCGCCATTCCGAAGAGGGCGACCCCGGGCGCCGGGGACGACAGCAGGACATCGGGTTCGTCGATCGTCAGGGGAGTTGGCGTGAGGTCGCGACGCCCGCGGTAGAGGACGACCGCACCCCTCGCGTCATCGACCCCTGGCGCCCCGATGATCACGTCACTGAGGCCATCCTCATCGAAGTCTCCCATGGAGATGTCTCGGCCGAAAACCGACGTCGCGCCACCTGTCGGGTCGGGAATGGTCACGTCGGCCCCGAGGTGGGCACCGGCAAGGGCAGCGCGGCCAAGAGAGACGTAGACGTGCCCCACGGAGTTCGGATCCTCGCGCGCCACAGCCGCCATCGCGATGTCGCAGTAGCCGTCGCCATTGATGTCGCCACGACCGGCGAGCGCCGAGCCCAAGAAATCCGCCGGTGCGTCGGTCGCCAGTCCGTACCCTGTAGACTCGCTATCGACCGTGGCTGGCCACGTTCCGCGGCCAAGGTACACAAACACGAAGCCGTTGTGCTTCGTACGCTGCGAACGCCAAGCGCCGATTGCGACGTCGCCGTAGCCGTCGGCGTTGAGGTCACCGACCATCGCGACCGCGTTACCAAAACGAGCGTCCGGGGCCTGGATCGGATCGCGCAACGTCACGATGGTCGACGGAATTCCCTCGGCGTTGCCGAATACGAGGTAGGCCGAGCCTATTGTCGTGGGGCCATCTGCGGTCGCCAGCATGCCAACGACGAGGTCGCCGTAGCCGTCGCCGTTCACGTCATCGGCGAGGCGGCCCACGTCGAGGTACCAGGTCGCGCTCCAGTCGCCGCAGCCCTGGTCGTTGCAGGCGCGCACCCGCCAGTAATAGCGGCGGCCCACCGGCGGCGACAGCGCGACAGGGAGCGCCTCGTCGCTGACGTATGCGGCGGTCGCAAGGTCGGTCTCGTCGAGCTCTGGTGATGGGAACACGCAGGTCTGGAACGACGAGACCTCGCAGGAGTCGTCCACCGCGAGCTCGTAGCGCGTCGCGCCGGCGACCGGACGCCAGGCGAAATGCGGCCGGAGCGAAGCGGCGGCGTGTACGCTGCCCGTCGTCGCACCCATGCGCGGCGAACGAAGCGCCGGAGCTGTCGGCGGCCCGGGCGGAGCATCGACCGCCGCGTCGATCGGATCGGGGCCGCTCACGTCGTCGATGCCAAGGATCGCGTTGCAGCCCGCGACGCTGAAGCACAGCGCGGTCGCGAGCGGGACGAGTTCACGTGCGGTCACCATGTTCCCTCGAGGACGAGCGACGTCGAGCCCGTCGCGAGCCGAGGCGCAAGGTCGATCCGTGCCGCTGACGTGTCCGCCGGTCGCGTATGGTGGCGGCTGCCAAGCCACAGCCAGAGTCCGACTCCGGCGGTCACCACGCCAGCCGCCGCCACCGCGGTGGCGACGTTGCCACGCCACCGGGCTCCATCGACGAGGTCCTGGCCTCTCGCTCGATCGGAGGCGTCATCGCATCGGAGGTCCTCTCCGCAGAGCGTCTTGGCGTCCTGGAACTTCGACTTTGCCAGGTAGCCGGGCACGAGTGACGCGGCGATCAGGCCGCCGCCCGCGATCATCGTCCAGGCGCCGCGCGTCCCGCGTGGCGACGGTCGCGGGACTCCGGGGCGCCCGCCGGCGGGGCGCGCGTCGTTGAGCGTTGGCACGGCGATGGTCCGCCAGTCGCGTTCGGCCCCGACACCCACGGTCGTGCTCCACGCTTCATACCCTGGAGCGCGGGCGACGATGACGTACTGGCCTCCATCCACCGCGATTCGTGTTCCCCATTCGGCGCGATCGAGGACGACGTCATTGCGCAGAATCTCGAGGCCGGCGACCCCGGCCGCCGGCGCGACATCGATCTGCAGATACGACAGGCGCGGTTCCAGTTTCGCGGCGCGCGCGGCAGCGACATCGTGCAGCGCCGCGTCGGCTTGATCTGCGCGCGTCGCTCGATCGGCCTCGACGAAGCTCGCCCACGCCGACGCGAGTTGCCCGTTCTTCTCCTGGCAGTCGGCGAGGTTGAGCAGCGTCGAGATCGCCGGCTCCTTGCGATAGCTGCCCTCGAACGCGCGGCACGCCTCGGCGATCTTGCCCTCGCCGATCAGCGCCTTGCCCTCGCGGAAGAGCTGCTCGGCGACACCGCCATCGTCTCCCCTAACGATCGATACGCCCACCGGGAACGCCATCGCGGCCACCGGCGCGAGCACGATGAGAAGTCGGAATGGCCGTTTCGCTTCATGCCTCATAAACGCCTCGAGCTCGGCCTCATTCGCTCACACTACGCAACTGCGGAGCGCGCGGCAACGCGCGCGTCGCAACATGGGCTGTGCGCCGACCTTTGCCACTCACCCCAGATGGAGGATTGTCGGGAGGCTTCGCCCTCCGTATCGTCGCGGAATGTGCGCTGGGTGCGTGAAGACGAGAGGGCGGGCTCCGCGAGCGCAAGCCCACGGCCTGGTAGACCTCTCGAAATTCTTCGATCTCGCCCGCAACTGGCCGCTCGACGAGCCGATACGAGGCGCATGACCTTCGGACCCACACGGCGCGATCGCGATCCAGAGTCGGCCTCCACCTTGCCCTCCGACGATGGGCCATACGGCGGCTCGCGCGCGGACGGCTTCGGAGGGTACGACGCCCGGCGGGATGGCTACGGCGGCCCGGCCGTCCAGTGCAAGTCCACGCTTGCACGCGCTGGCGGCCAATCGCATCGAGCGCAGGCAATCGCCGCGAACGCGACGGCTGGCCCAGGAGCGTCACTGCCTCATCTCGAGTCGATCCAGCGCGCGTTCGGTCCGCACGACGTCGATGGCATCCGGGCGCATACCGATGATGCCGCGGCCCGTGGGGCGGCGGAGCTTGGGGCCCGCGCCTTCGCCGCGGGCCCCAACGTGGCATTCGCCTG
>DASZXE010000698.1:0-17837 GCA_035546475.1 Kofleriaceae bacterium | reverse complement strand
TCGAGGTCCGCCAGGGCGCGGTCGTCGCCAGCGCGCGCGGCACGCTCGAGCGCCCGGCCCGCATCGGCGAGCCGGCGCAGGTCCGGCTGTCCGCCGACCGGACACCGATCACCGGCACGCTCGCCGACGCCGGCCTGGTCGTCGTCGAGGGAGGCGCGCCGTGACCCGCCCGTCCGCGCCGCGCGCGCACCTGGCCCTCGCCGGCCTGGCCCTCGTCGCGGTCGGTTGCGTGCAGCACATCGCACCGTATCGGCCGCGCGAGCGCCACTTCCATCCCGACGACTACCCGGCGGCGCCGGTCGCCACCGACGGCAGCATCTACCAGGGCGGCGGCCTCTACCAGGACGTCACCGCCCACCGCCGCGGCGACATCGTGATCGTCCGCATCGACGAGCGCGACGCCGGCACCCGCAACGCGACGACCAAGCTGTCCAAGAAGGACGACGCCCACTACGGCGTGCCCGCCGCGGTCGGCCTGCTCGCCGCGCTGCAGTCGAAGTACCCCGACGTCGATCCGACCAAGCTGTTCGCCACCGGCTCGGAGATGGCGTTCGCCGGCTCCGGCGCGGTCCAGAACAAGGGCCAGCTCTCGGCGACCCTGCCGGTCACCGTCAAGCAGGAGCTCGCCAACGGCGACCTCTACATCGAGGGCACCAAGGTCGTCATGATCGGCGCCGAGGAGCAGCACCTCTACGTCAGCGGCGTCATCCGCGCCCGCGACATCGCCGCCGACGGCTCGATCGAGTCGTCGCGCATCGCCGAGGCCGAGATCGAGTACACCGGCCGCGGCGACGTCTCCGATCAGCAGCGGCGCGGCTGGGGCAGCCGCCTGTTCGCCCGCATCTGGCCCTTCTGAGGAGCCCGTCCATGACCTCGCGCCTCGCCATCGCCGCCACCGCCGCCGTCGCGCTCGCCACCGCCGGCGCGCGGCCGGTCCACGCCGACCGGATCAAGGACCTCGCGACCGTGCAGGGCGTCCGCGGCAACGCGCTCGTCGGCTACGGCCTGGTCACCGGCCTCGCCGGCACCGGCGACGACTCGGCGCTGGTCAAGCAGTCGGTCGCCCAGGCGCTGAAGGCGCTCGGCACCACGGTCAACGCCGCCGACATCAAGGCCAAGAACGTGGCCGCGGTGATGATCACCGCCGAGCTGCCGCCGTTCGCCCGCTCCGGCCAGCGCATCGACGTCAACGTGTCGTCGATGGGCGCCGCCAAGAGCCTCGCCGGCGGCACGCTGGTGAAGGCGCTGCTCGAGGACGACGGCGGCCGCGTGTGGGCGATCGCCCAGGGCCCGGTCGCGGTCGGCGGCTTCCTCGTCGAGGCCGGCGCCGGCACCGAGCGCAAGAACCACGTCACCGCCGCCCGCATCCCCGACGGCGCCATCGTCGAGCGCGAGGCGCCGACCCGCATGCCCGACCACCAGGTCGTGCTCCTGCTCGATCATCCCGACTTCACGACCGCGTCGCGCATCGCCACCGCGATCCAGGCCGACCTCGGCGCCGGCAGCGCCCTCGCGCGCGACGCCGGCTCGGTCGTCGTGCCGGTCCCGCTCGACTGGCGCGACAACGTCGCCGGCCTGGTCGCCCACCTCGAGGCGATCGAGGCCAACCCGGATCAGGCCGCCCGCGTCGTCGTCGACGAGCGCACCGGCACCGTCGTCATCGGCGGCAACGTCAGCCTGACGACCGCGGCGATCGCCTACGGCGGCCTGAGCGTCACCATCCGCGAGACGCCGGAGGTCAGCCAGCCGGCGCCGCTCGGCCGCGGCGAGACCAAGGTCGTACCTCGGACCGCCATGTCGGTGACCGAGGAGCCGGGCGAGCTGCACACCGTCGGTCCGGCCGCCTCGGTCGCCGACGTCGCGAGCGCGCTCAACGCCCTCGGCGCCAAGCCGCGCGACCTGATCGCGATCCTGCAGGCGCTGGTCCGGGCCGGCGCGCTCCACGCGCAGCTCGAGGTCATGTGACCGCGATCGCGCTCAGCACGCCCGGCATCGCCCGCGGCGACGGACCCGAGCGCGGCGATCCGGCCGAGGCCGCCCGCAAGCTCGAGGGCTTCTTCGTCCGCCAGTTCCTCGCCCTGGCCCGACCGCAGGAGCCGGGCATGCTCGACGGCGGCTTCGCCGGCGACACCTTCAAGGAGATGCTCGACGGCGCGATCGCCGACGCGGTCACCGACGGCGGCGGGCTCGGCCTCGCGGCCACCTTCGAGGGCGCGCTGGGCGGCGAGCAGAAGGCGGCGGTCCGACCAGGCGCGCCGACGATGCTCGACCACCTCGACGGCATGCGCGCGCTCGAGGCCGCCCGGCCCGCCGGCCCCGCGCTGCCGCCGGCCCAGCCCGCCCCCGGCGCCGTGTTCATCAAGCCGGCGTCGGGCCGGTTCAGCTCCGGCTTCGGCTTCCGCATCGATCCGCTCGGCGCCGGCAAGGACTTCCACCCCGGCCTCGACATCGCCGCGCCCGCCGGCGCGCCGGTCGTCGCCGCCGGCAGCGGCAAGGTCATCCACGCCGGTCCGGCCGGCACCTACGGCAACATGATCGCCATCCGCCACGCGGACGGAACGGAGACCCGCTATGCGCACCTTTCGGAGGTCGACGTGAAGGTCGGCCAGCAGATCGAGGGAGGCGCCTTCATGGGCAAGGTCGGTTCGACCGGCCGGTCGACGGGGCCTCACCTCCACTTCGAGGTCCGCCGCGACGGCAAGGCCGTCGATCCGCGGCCGTTCCTCGACGGCCCCACCGCTACCCCTGCGACCGGGGGCCACAGAGACGGCCTAACCGATCGAATTTCTAGCCCCTCCCCCTCAATCGTCGGGATTGACGGTCGACCCTAGGGAACGGAGGCACACATGCGTATCGACCCCACCGCCCTCACCGCCATCCACGACACCCGCAGCCGCGACACTCAGCCGGGCACCAAGCCGGCCGACGACCAGGCCAGCGTGGTCTCGCTCGGCGCCGCGGCGACCCAGGCGACCTCGGTCAACCCGTCGATCTCGACGCGGATCCACCGGATCCGCGAGCTGCTGTCGAACGGCGACTACCAGGTCGACCTCGACAAGCTCGCCGGCCGCATCCTCGACGACGACGTCGCGCGGACCCAGCAGTCATGAGCCCCGGGCCCGCACCCGATCGCCCGCGCCCGACCAGCGAGCTGGTCGAGGTCCTGATCGCGTTGCGGGCGGCGATGGCCGACGAACGTCGCGCCGTCGCCAAGCTCGACCTCGACTCGCTCGAGTCGATCACGTCGCGCAAGCACCACGCCGTGGAGGAGCTCGGTCGGTTGATGGCGTCGGGATGGAAGCCGAGCGCAGAGGAGGCCGAGGCCCTCCACGCTACCCGCATCGATCTCGCAGCGAGCTGCGCGTTGATCGGCACCGCGCGGACCGCGGTCGCCGCCGTGCTCGGCCTCGAAGCCGACGATCGCTACGATCGCCTGGCTCGTTGTCACGCGCGCACACGACCGCTGCGGGCGGTGGCGTACTAGGAGGAATGGCCGTGTCGAACCTGCTCTCCCTGCTCGATCTCGGCGCCGCGGGTATCGCCGCCCAGAACGCCGGGGTGGCCGTCGCAGGCAACAACACCGCGAACGTGAACACGAGGGGCTACTCGCGCCAGCGGGTCGACCTCCACGCCGGCCTCGCCGCCCCGCTGGTCGGCGGCGTCCGCAGCGGCTCCGCGCAGCGCTACCAGAGCAACCTCCTGTCGGCGCGCGAGCGGATCTCGCGCGGCTCGTCGGGTCACTCGGGCGCGCGCGCGTCGGCGCTCCTGGATCTGCAGAGCGCGGTGGTCGGCGGCGGCGGCATCGAGGACAGCATCGCCTCCCTGTGGGCGGGCCTCCAGCGGGTGTCCTCGATGCCGACCGACTCGATGGTGCGCCAGGCGGCGATCAACGCCGCCAGTGACCTCGCCGAGGGCATCGCCGAGCGCGCGGCCGCGGTCGCCCAGGCGCGCGCCGACGCCGACGCCCGCATCCGCGACGCCGCCGAGCAGGCGACCGCGCTCGCCCAGCAGATCGCCGACGCCAACAAGGCGATCGGCACCGGCGGCGGCGGCGGCGACCCGGTCGCCGAGGACAACCGCGACGAGGCCGCCCGCCAGCTCTCCGACCTGGTCGGCGGCGAGGGCCGCATCGACGCCGACGGCCAGATGCGGTGGGTGCTGCCCGACGGCGGCGTGCTGGTCGACGGCGATCAGGCCTCGACGCTGCAGGCGACGCCCGACGCCGCCACCGGCTTCAACAAGGTCGAGCTCGTCACCGGAAACCAGCGGCGCGACGTCACCGCCTCGCTCGACAGCGGCTCGATCGGCGGCGACCTGTCGTTCCGCGACGGCGACGCCAGGCAGAGCGCCGACCAGCTCGATCAGCTCGCGTTCGATTTCACCAGGGCCGTCAACGCCGTCCACAGCGCCAACGCCGGCGAGGACGGCGTCGCCGGCCGCAACCTGTTCGTCGCCCAGGCCGGCGTGGCCGGCGCGGCCAGCCGGATGGCGGTCGATCCCGCGCTGCTCGCGGACCCGACCAGGCTGGCCGTCGCGGCGCCCGGCGCCGGCATCGGCGACAATCAGGGCGTCAATGCGCTACTGGCGCTCTCCGATCAGAAGGTTGCCAGTGGCGGCACCCGGACGCTCGGCGACGCCGCGATCGCGATCGGCAACGACCTCGGCCACGCCGCCTCGGAGGCCAAGAGCGCCTCGGCCCGCGACGGCGAGGTCGCCGACCACCTGGCCAGCCTGCGCGACTCGCTGTCGGGCGTGGACATCGACGAGGAGATGTCCAAGATGGTCCAGTTCCAGCACGCGTCGGAGGCGATGACCCGCTTCGTCTCCACCGTCGACGGCATGCTCGGCGATCTGCTCGATCGCCTCTGAGCCGCGTCCCTGTCCAGGAGCCCCGTGCGCATCACCGCCCACCACATGCTCGAGCTCGCCAGCCAGGCGACCGCGAAGGCGCAGTCCGACGTCGCCGAGGTCGCCGGCCAGGTGACGTCCGGCAAGCGCGTCGTGCAGCCGTCCGACGATCCGATCGCGTGGGCGCAGGCGCGCCGCGCGGAGCTGCGCAAGGCGGTCAGCAGCGGCACCGGCGACGCGCTCGGCTACGCGCGCGATCAGCTCTCGCAGACCGATCAGGCGCTGTCGACGATCGGCGACACGCTCGCCCAGGCCAAGGAGCTGGCGGTCCAGGCCGCCAACAGCTCGCTGTCGGCCGCCGACCGGCTCGCGATCGGCGACGAGATCGGCAGCCTGTTCGAGGTCGCCCGCAGCGCCGCCAACACGCGCAACGTGTCGGGCGAGTACCTGCTGGCCGGCGGCCAGGGCGGCGCCGAGCCGTTCGACGCCCGCGGCGCCTACCACGGCGACGCCGCCGCCCGCTCGGTCGCGATCGGCGAGAGCGGCAGCGCGCCGGTGACCATCCCCGGCACCGTGCTCACCGCCGCCGCCGGCGTCGACGTCCTGCCGGCGATCGCACGGTTCCAGACCGCGCTCGCCAACAACGACGCCGCCGGCATCCAGACGGCGATCGACGAGCTGACGACCGCGCACACGCAGGTCAGCAAGGCGCGCACGAACCTCGGCTCGATGGTCGGCGTGCTCGACGAGGCGAAGACCGCGGGCGGCCAGCTCGAGGACACGCTGGGCGATCGCATCGCCTCGCTCACCGAGGTCGACATGGTCACTGCCGCGACCGAGCTCGCGCAGCGCAATGCCGCGCTCACGGCCGCGCAGACCGTCAACAGCCGCCTCGCCCAGCTCCTGAACCCGCAGTGAGTGCGCCCGCGATCGATCCCGGCCGCGACCTCGAGACGAGGCCGCGGCTCGATGCATTTTCGGCCCCGGCTCGTCGGAGCGCGGCCGCGCGCGCCGGCGCACGCACCGCCCGGATCTGCGATCGCGTGCCAACCGCCGGAATGCAGAACATGCGCGCTTTAACGGATCCGGATGCGGGCGACCCATGCTCGTGAAGGCGCAAGCAACCACGAGCTAGGAGACTCGAACAAATGGCGATTTCAGTCCTCACCAACACGGCTTCGCTCAACGCGCAGCGCAACCTCAGCAGCACGCAGGCCTCGCTGGCGGCGTCGATCGGCCGCCTGTCGTCCGGTATGCGCATCAACACCGCGTCGGACGACGCCGCGGGCCTCGGCATCAGCGAGAACCTCAAGGCGGACATCCGCAGCCTCGCGCAGGCCCAGCGCAACGCGAACGACGGCATCTCGCTCACGCAGGTCGCCGAGGGTTCGATGAACGACATGACGGGCATCGTGACCCGCATGCGCGAGCTGGCCGTCCAGTCGGCCAACCAGACGATCGGCTCGACCGAGCGCGGCTACATCACGACCGAGTACAACGACCTCAAGTCCGAGATCAACCGCATCTCGTCCGTCACCGAGTTCAACGGCCAGAAGCTGCTCGACGGCTCGGCGTCGGCGGGCCTGGTGTTCCAGGTCGGCATGCGCGCGACGACGAACGACCGCCTGTCGATGGTCGTCACCAAGCTGACCACGTCGACCCTCGGCTCGACGTCGCTGCACATCGCGTCGGCGAAGCTCGACACCGTCACCAACGCGCGCGCGTCGCTCGCCGTCTTCGACAAGGCGATCGAGCAGCTCTCGACCGCCCGCTCGAAGGTCGGCTCGGTGCAGAACCGCATGCAGATCACGATCAGCAACCTGTCGGTTGCGCAGGAGAACCTGTCGGCTGCGAACTCGCGCATCCGCGACGTCGACGTGGCGGCCGAGAGCGCGAACCTGACGAAGTCGCAGATCCTGAGCCAGGCCGGCCTCGCCGTCCTCGCGCAGGCGAACCAGCTGCCGTCGGCCGCGGTCTCGCTGCTCCGCGGGTAAGGGCCGGGGTAGATGGGGTCTGACGCCGCAGCCGCGGCTCGTGGGCGCCCCATGAAGCCAGACCCCGCACCCCACCGCCCGTGACCGACGGGGCCGTGACCCGGCCCCGTCCTCCATTTTCCAGAGGTCCTCCGCATGCCGGTCATCAACTTCAACGGACTCGCGACCGGGCTCGACACCGGCTCGATGATCGACCAGCTGGTCGCGGCCGAGAAGCAGAAGGAGACCGTCTACCAGCAGCGGATCAGCGACCTCGGCAGCCAGGGCCAGATCCTCGACGATCTGACCTCGCGGCTGACCAACCTGCGCGACAAGGCGCTCGCGCTCGACACCGCGACCGAGCTGCAGGACGCCAAGGTGGCGACCTCCGACTCGACGCACGCGACGGTCGCGATCGCCGGCGCCAGCATCGGCAGCCACACGCTGCGCGTCGACAGCCTGGCCCGCGCGCAGACCGTCACCTCGATCGCGTTCGCCGGCTCGGGCGCCGGCGCCGCCGGCACCGGCTCGGTCGACATCAAGACCGGCACCTCGACCGTCAACGTCGCGTGGACCGCGTCGGACTCGCTCGCCGACATCGCGCAGCGGGTCAACGACGCCAACAGCGGCATCACCGCCGCGGTCGTCTTCGACGGCACGAACTACCGCCTGGTCGCCAACGCCAAGGCCACCGGCACCGCCGCCGCCTCGACCTTCGTCGAGAACGGCAACGGCCTGGGCTGGAGCGTGGCCGCCAACATCAAGACGCCCGCCACCGACGCGAGCTTCGAGCTCGACGGCGTGCCGATGACGCGCGGCTCGAACCTCGTCGACGACGCGCTGCCGGGCGCCACCTTCACGCTCAAGGGTGTCCACGCCGCCGGCGAGGCCGACACGACGATCGACATCACCGCCGACCGCGACGCGCTGCGCACGAAGATGAAGGGCCTGGTCGATGCCTACAACAGCGTGGCCGGAGCGCTCGACAACCAGCTCCGCTACGACGGCACCACCAAGGGCACGAACACCCTCTTCGGCGACAGCACGCTGCGCGGCCTGCAGGGCCAGCTCACCCGCATCATCACCGACCGCCACGGCGACTACAGCCTCGCGGATCTCGGCGCCAGCATCGGCAAGGACGGCACGCTCACCTTCGACGCGACGAAGTTCGACTCGATGGTGATCTCGAACCCGAACGCGGTCCAGGGCCTGCTGGTGACCGGCGGCCTGTCGACCGCGCTGTCCGATCTGTGCGAGACGCAGGTGCGCGCCGGCGACGGCGTGCTCGTCACGAAGGGCGATGCCCTCGATTCCCGGACGAAGGACTACCAGAAGGACATCGACAGCATCGAGGACGCCGCCACCAAGATGGGCGACCGGCTGCGCGAGCAGTTCAACGCCCTCGAGCAGGCGGTCTCCAACATGAAAGCCCAGAGCTCGCAGCTCACCGCGATCCTCGGTTGATCGCGCGCCCGATTCCCCAGCCCTCACGAACTGGAGCCCTCATGTACGCTCGTGCCGCGCTCGCCTACCGCGATGTCGATCTCGACTCGGCGGACAAGCCCGATGTGGTCACCCGGCTGTTCGGCCGGTTCCTCGACGACCTCACCCGCGGGCGCACGGCCATCATGGCCCGCGACATCGCCGCGAAGGCGGCCGCGCTCGATCACGCGATCCGCATCGTGTGCGAGCTGCGCGCCTCGCTCGATCACCCGACCGCGCCCGAGCTGTGCGCGAACCTCGACGCGCTCTACCAGTTCGTGCTCGACCAGATCTACGTGGCGAGCTCGTCGCTCGACGTGGCCCCGCTCGGCCACGCGGCGTCGGTGATGACCCAGCTCCGCGACGCGTTCGTCGAGGCGAGGAGCCGGCCATGACCACCCCGCTGCGGATCGTGGACGCGGACGACGCGGGCGCCGAGCGCCCGGTCACCGCCATGCTCGAGGCGCTCGTCGAGGCGACGCCGGCGCCGCCCGAGGGCGAGCCCGACGGGCTGCTCGCGGCGTTCGACGTGATGGTCGCCCACCGCGCCGAGGTCCTCGCGCGGCTGGCCGCGGCGTCGCCGCCCGGGCTCGACGCGGGCGGCCAGGCGCTGCTGGACGAGCTGCACCGCCGCGATCAGGCGTGGCTGGCGGCGCTGGCGCGGGCGCAGGGCGTGGTGAGCGACCGGCTGGTCGCGGTCCGGCGCGCGCAGCGCATGCACCGCTGACAGCCGTTCGATGGCCCGGCTGGCGGCGGCCTGACGCCGTCAGTCCTGGCGACGGCGGCGGCGACGGCGGGCGCGGCTTGGCCGCAAGTGGGCGGGACGACTGAGGTCGAGGCGGGGCAGGGGCTGGCCCGCGGCTCGCATTGTGCCCGGCCGTGACCCTCGCCGCCGCCCGCGCTGCCGCCAGCGCCGATGACCCGACGCCGACGTCGTCGCCGACGCCGGCACCGACGCCGGCAGCGTCGCCGGCACCGGCTCCCGGTGGGCTGCGGTATCCGTACGGGCGTCAGGACATCACCGACGCCGACATCGCCGCCGTCGTCGCCGCGCTGCGGGGCGACCTGCTCACCTGCGGGCCCGCCGTCGGCGCGTTCGAGGCCGCGCTCGGCCAGGCGCTCGGCGCGCGCCACGTGACGGTCTGCTCGAACGGCACCGCGGCGCTCCACCTCGCGTACGCGTCGCTCGGCCTCGGCGCCGGCGACGAGGTCATCACCAGCCCCATCACCTTCTCCGCCACCGCGTCGGCCGCCTACCAGGTCGGCGCGACCGTCCGGTTTGCGGACGTGGATCCGGCGACCGGCAACCTCACGCCGGCGTCGGTCGAGGCGCTGATCGGCCCGCGCACCCGCGCGATCACCGCCGTCCACCTCGGCGGCCAGCCGGCCGACCTCGACGACCTCGCCCGGCTCGCCCGCGCCTACGGCCTCTGGCTCGTCGAGGACGCCTGCCACGCGCTCGGCGCGACCTACCGCGGCGCGAAGGTCGCCGGCGGCCAGGCCGACGCGGCGGTGCTGTCGTTCCACCCGGTCAAGCACATCACCTCCGGCGAGGGCGGCGCGGTCGTCTTCCGCGACGCCGTCCACCAGCGCCACGCCCAGCGCCTCCGCCACCACGGCCTCGAGCGCGATCCGGCGCGGTTCTCGCGGCCGTCGCCGGGCCCCTGGTACCACGAGGTCGTCGAGCAGGGCTTCAACTACCGCCTGCCCGATCTCAACTGCGCGCTCGGCCTGAGCCAGCTCACCCGGCTCGCCGCCAACGTCTCCCGCCGGCGCGCGATCGCGCGGCGCTACCGCGCGGCGATCGAGGCCCGCTGGGGCGCGCGCGGACCGGTGCAGGCGCCGGTCGAGCTCGCCGATCGCGCGAGCGCCTACCACCTGTTCGCCGCGGCGATCGACTTCGCCGGCCTCGGCGTCGATCGCGGCGCCGTGATGACGGCGCTCGCCGGCCGCGGCATCGGCAGCCAGGTCCACTACATCCCGCTCCACCAGCAACCGTTCCACCGCGCGCGCGCCGGCTCGCACGCCGACCTGCCGCGGCCCGGCACCGATCACTACTACCAGCGCACCCTCAGCCTCCCCATGTACCCCCAGCTCACCGACGCGGCCGTCGACGAGATCGTCGACGCGCTCGCCCAGGTGATCGCGGAGCTCCCGGAGTCGAAGCCATGACGCCACCGCTCGCCACCGAGCTGTCCTCGAACCTCGCCGACCTCTGCCGCACCGTCGACGATCAGGCCGTGCTCATCACCGGCGGCACCGGCTCGTTCGGCCGCGCCTTCATCGAGACGATCCTGAAGCTCGGCAAGCCGCGCAAGGTGATCGTCTTCTCGCGCGACGAGCAGAAGCACTACCAGCTCGAGCGCGCGTGGCAGGACCCGCGGCTGCGCTACTTCGTCGGCGACATCCGCGACCGCGACCGCCTGAAGACGGCGCTGCGCGGCGTCGACGTGGTCGTCCACGCGGCGGCGATGAAGCACGTGCCGATCTGCGAGTACAACCCGATCGAGGCGGTGCAGACCAACGTCACCGGCGCCCGCAACCTCGTCGAGGCGGCGATCGACAACCGGGTCGGCCGCGTCATCGCGCTGTCGACCGACAAGGCGGTCGCGCCGGCGAACCTGTACGGCGCGACCAAGCTGTGCATGGAGAAGCTGCTGATCGCGGCGAACGCGTACGCCGGCGACCTGGCGACCCGCTTCTCGGTCGTGCGCTACGGCAACGTCATGGGCTCGGCCGGCAGCGTGATACCGCTGTTCCGCTCGCAGCAGAAGGGCGGCCGACTGACGATCACCGACGAGCGAATGACGCGCTTCTGGATCGCGATGAAGGACGCGGTGGCGCTCGTGCTGCGCGGCCTCGAGCTGATGACCGGCGGCGAGATCTTCGTGCCGAAGCTGCCGACGACGGACATCGTGACGCTCGCCGAGGCGATGGCGCCCGGCGTGCCGCGCGACACCATCGGCATCCGCCCCGGCGAGAAGCTGCACGAGGTGCTGCTGTCGGCGGAGGAGGCGCGCCGCACGCGCGACCTCGGCGCGCTGATGGTCGTGTGGCCGGAGTTCGAGTTCCACCAGCGCACGCACCGGCCGACCGGCCAGCCGGTGCCCGACGGCTTCGTCTACTCGAGCGACCAGGCCCAGCCCCGCCTCGGCGTCCTCGAGACCCGCGAGCTCGTCGACAAGGTCGCCTGAGCGGCGGCGCGCCGCTGCTTCGCTCCCGCTCCGCTTCCGCTCCGTCCCACCCTGGCCCACCCGGGCCCACCGTGGGCCCACATGGTTTGCGCCGCCGCGCGGCGGTTTCCCCTCCGTCCGCCGCGCGGCGGCGCGTCGTCGCCCGATGCCGACCGCCCCTCGACTGATCCTGCGCGCCGATGCCGGCCACCGCCTCGGCAGTGGTCACGTCATGCGCCTGTCGGCGCTCGCCGAGGCCGCGCTCGACGCCGGCGGCGCCGCCCGCATCCTCATCGGCGGCGAACCGGCCGCCAGCGTCGCCGCGCTGACCGCCCGCGGCCTCGACGCGGTCGCCTCCGCCTCGGAGCCGTCCGCCGCCGCGATCAGCCGCCACGCCGACGAGCTCGGCGCGCAGGCGATCGTCCTCGACGGCCCGCACTTCGATCCCGCCTGGGTCGCGGCCCTCGCCGCCGGCGGCCGCCTGGTCGCCTCGCTCGACGATCGCGGCCTGTCGCCACTGCCCACCTCCGTCGTCATCAATCCCGGCTACGGCGCCGAGTCGCTCGCCGACCGCTACCCCGCCGCGGCGACCCGCCTGCTCGGCCGCCGGTACCACCTCCTCCGCCGCGAGCTGCGCGACCTCCCGCACGCCGGCGCCCCGCTCGCCGATCGGGTCCACCGCGTCCTCGTCACGATGGGCGGCAGCGATCCGGTCGGCGCCACCGCGCGCGTCGTCGGCGCCATGCCCGGCGAGCGGCTCGACGTCATCGTCGTCCTAGGGCCCGGCTTCCGCGACCACGCCGCGCTCGCCATGTCGCGCGCCCGGGCCCGCGCCCGCGGCCACCGGGTCGAGCTGGTCGCCAACCCGCCGTCGCTCGGCCCCGTCCTCGCGTCCTGCGACCTCGCGATCAGCGCCGCCGGCGGCACGCTCGCCGAGCTCGCCTACCTCGGCCGGCCCACCTACGCGGTCGCGATCGTCGACGATCAGGTCGACCTCGCGGCCCGCCAGCGCGCCGCCGGCCTCGTCGCCGGCGGCCTGCCGCTCGCCTCGCTCACCGACGACGAGCTGACCGGCGACCTCGCCGCGCTCCTCGCCGATCCGGCCCGGCTCCGCACCCTGCGCGCCGCGTCCGCCGCCACCATCGACGCCCTCGGCCCCACCCGCATCCTCGCCGCCCTCGTCCCGCCGGACCGCTGAGCTGAGCCCGCCCCGCGCCGGCCGCGCGCGCCCGGACGGAGGAAGCCTCCGGCACCGCCGGGCGTCGGGGCGGCGTCGGGCGGCATGGCGGAGCCGGGCACGCCGGGCCACAATGCCGGCGACATGGTCGCGGAGCCGCGCGCGAGCGAGAGGGACGGCCGGGCGAGCGGCGCCGCCGGCGTCGAGTCCGGCGGGAGGCGCCGCTGATGGCGGGGCCGATCGCGCTGGCGGCGGCGCTGTCGCGGCTGGTCACCCTCCGGTGTCCGTGGTGCGGACAGGAGAAGCTGGTGACGCGCACGCCCGTGCACCATCGGGTCTGCCCGCGCTGCAAGCGGCAGTATCCGGACCCGCTGGCGGCACGGCGCGCCGGCGGCGGGCCCGCGCGGAAGGCGAAGCCGAAGCCGCCGAGGCGGTGAGCTCAGCGGGGCGGAGGCGCGTCGCGCTCGATCCAGATGGGCAGCGTCTTGTCGGCGGCGGCGTCGCGGCCGGCGGTGCGCAGGCGCTTCACGTCGGCGTCGAGGCAGTGGCGCGCGAGCTTGCGCAGCTCGGCGGACAGCTCGGGCGCCGAGTCGGCGATCGCGATCGGCGTGCGCGAGTCGATCGACTTGCGCACCGGCTCGGCCGTCCGCAACGTCGCCACCAGCGGCGCCTGCATCATCAGGTAGTCGCTGATCATCTTCGACATGCGCGACAGCACCGCGCGGTCGCGCTCGCCGACGAGCATGTTGCCGACCAGGACGACGCCGAACCGGCCCAGCACGTCGACGATCGACAGCGCCAGCTCCGGGTCGGTCTGCACCAGCTCGCCGACCGCCTGCTGCACCGGCCGGGTGTCGCCGTCGCCGCCCATCAGCTCGTCGAGCCGGCGGCGCGCCTCGGCGTCGTCGGGCAGGCGCCGCAGGCTGCGCTGCACGCACCCCTTGAGGAAGGCGTACGCGTTCTGCAGCGACGGGAGCTGGGGCGTCATCACCAGCAGCTTCAGGTCCGCCGCCGCGACGAGGTCGATCGTGTTGAACGACGAGCCGGCGCCGACGTCGACGACGACCACGTCGCCGCCGAGGTGGGCGATCGCGCGCAGGAGCCGCAGCTTCTGGCCGGCGTTGATGTTGGCCGCGCCGTTGCGCGCCGACCCCGGCACCAGCCGCAGGTTCGACGCGCCGCTCACCTCGAGCGCGACCTCGCCGAGCGTCGCCGCCTCGTGATCGAGGAAGCCGCCCAGCCCCGGCCCCGGCCGGGTGACGCCGAGCATCGTGTGCAGCGTCGGCGCGCCGAGGTCGGCGTCGACGATCGTCGTCTTGTAGCCGAGCCGGCCGATCGTGATCGCCAGGTTCAGCGCCACGACGCTCTTGCCGACGCCGCCCTTGCCGCCGGCGACCGCGATGATCCGCCCGGCCTTCTTCTTCATCTCAGGCGGCACGGTGACCTCGCGCTGGATCGGTGCGGTCGAGCGCGTCCGCGACCTCGCCGCAGGTGGTGGCCGCCGCCGCGAACAGCGCGCGCGACGCCCGCAGGTACTCCTCGGCGGTCGCCGGCCGCCGCGCCTCGTCGAGCGCGGCCTCGACCGACCTCTGCGCCGGCAGCGCCGCGAACGCGTGATCGGCCAGCACGCCGACCAGCTCGCGCTCGACGCGCTCGAGCCGGCGCATCGACTTCGGCGTCGGGTGCTCGCTCAGCTTGAGGGCGAGCCGCGCGAGGCGGGCCGCGCGCGCCAGGTCGGCCCGCGCCTTGGTCCGCCAGCTCGCGACCCGCTGCCGCCGCGCCTCGACGTCGATCGACGCGCACGCGCCGTCGACCGCCGCCGCGACATCGACCGGCGCCGTCAGCCCGGCGACGACCTCGGCGAGCGGCAGGTGCTCCATGCCGGCGATGAAGACGCCGCCCTCGGTGGCGTTGACGAGGCGAACGGTGCCCTCGACGCGGGCCGCCGCCTCGACGAACCAGCGGTGGAACATGGCGAACATGAAGCTCGACGGCACCGGCTCGCCGTGCCAGCCGGGCAGCTCGACGAGCCGCTCGCGTCCGGCCGGCGGACCGCCCGCCGCCTTCATCTGGTGGAACGACTCGCTCCAGCCCGCGACCGCCATCGTGCCGTCGGGGGCGACGACCGCGCGCGCCTTGCCGTCGACGCTGGTGTCGACGTAGTAGCGCCCGCCGGCGAACGACAGGTCGAGGCCGACCATGATGATCGGATCGCAGCGCCAGCGCAGGCCGAGGCTCAGCGCGGTGGTCGCGACCGAGCCGCCGCCGGCGACGACGACCGGCTCGGCGCCGGGTGCGCCGTAGAGCCACGAGTCGAGGCCGCCGTTCGACGCCAGCGTCAGGCAGCGCGGGCCGGGCAGCTCGAACAGCGCCGGGTGGACGGTGACGCCGTTGACCAGCGCGGTCACGCCGTCGAGGTCGCCCTCGCGGTAGTGGTAGCGGACGTCCTGCGGATCGACGGCGACGACGACGTCGGGGACGACGCCGGCGGCGCGTAGCGGCCGCAGCGCGTGCGAGACCGCGACGATGACGGCCTTGCCCTTCGCGTCGCGCACGCGGTCGAGGTTCTTCGCCAGCGACGGCCCGGGCGCGCAGACGATCATCGGCGCGCCGGCGAGCCGGTCGCCGAGGTCGGCGACCGACGGCCAGCGCGCGATCGCGTCGAGGTTGGTCGTGCCCTGCGTGATCCAGGTCCGCGCGAACGCGCTGACGGTGTTGTGGTGGACGCGCAGGTCACCGAGCGCGGTGCGTGCCGCCTCGGCGGTCTCGGCCGCGAGGTCGCGATCGCGCGGCTCGAGCGTGCGTACGGCGACCCGCTCGGGCGGGCACGGCTGCATCGTGTGCACCGACTGCCGGACCTCGGTGACGTCGGCGACGACGGTGACGCCGGCCGGGTACTTCGCCGACTCCGGCGTGGAGACGAGCGCGAGCACGCGCTGCTGGCCGAGGTCGAGCAGGTGCTCGGCGGCCGCCTCGAGGCCCCCGCCGACGAGGATGACGAGGTCGCGCGTGCTGTCCCAGGTCGCCGGCAACAGGTCGTCGACGAGGCAGGCGACGCCGAGCGGCGAGCGCATGAGCTGGCCCGGCGGCGGCAGCGGCCGCTGGCGCCAGGCGTCGACGATCGTCGCGGCGAGCCGGCCGCCGGCGACCAGCGCGCCGAGCGCGGCGAGGTCGGAGGTGTCGGCGTCGCCGGCGCTGTCGGGCAGCGGGTGGCGCGCGAGCTCGGCGCGCTGGCGCCGGCTCTCGTGGGCGGCGGCGAGCGCGCCGACCAGATCGTCGCCGGCCATCGCCGCGGCGAGCGCGGCGCCGGCGTGACCGAGCTCGGCCAGGTGGCGCGCGGTCAGCTCGAGATCGGAGACCGCGATCGCGGCGGTCGCCTGCTCACGCATGGCCGACCTCGACCCCGCGCTCGGCCGCGCGCTCGGCCGCGCGCTCGGCGTGGTGCCACGAGCGCTGCTCGACGGCGGCGTTGATGGCGACCAGCGCCGGCTCGCGGCGGAGCAGGGCGACGATCGCGGCGTGCGGCGTGGTCGGCGACGGCGCGAGCCGCGCGTGGATGAGCCGCACCAGCTCGAGGTCGGCCTCGGTGTCGACGGTGAGGCGGAGGTCGCTGGCGTCGACCGGGCCCTCGACCGACGCGGTGACGAACCAGTCGGGCCGGTCGTGGACGAGCGCGGTGACGTGCTCGCGGTGGTGCGGCGCGCGCGCCAGCCGGTCGAGGCGGTGGAGCGTGTCGATCCAGCAGGCCTCGGCGTCGAGGCCGCGCGGGAACGTCCGCACGAAGGTGTTGGAGGCGTAGTCGCACGGGTCGGGCCCGTCGACGAGCGCCGCGACCACGTCGCCGATCACGGCCGGGTCGAGCAGCGGGCAGTCGGCGGTCAGCCGCACGACGACGTCGGCGCCCGACGCGTCGGCGGCGCCGCGGTAGCGGGCGAGCACGTCGTGCCGGCTGCCGCGCCAGCAGCTCACGCCGAGGCTGCGCGCGACCACCGCGATCGGGTCGTCGTCGGCGCCGTCGCCGGTCGCGATGACGACCTGGTCGACGGCGGCGCACGCGGCGGCGCGCTCGACGACGTGGGCGAGCATCGGCGCGCGGTCGATCGCGGCCAGCACCTTGCCGGGCAGCCGCTGCGAGCCCATGCGGGCCTGGACGATCGCGCAGACCTTCGGGCGCGCGGTCATGACCGGTCGGTCCGCTCGAAGACGTGGTACGTGCAGTCGTCGTAGCCGTCGGCGGCGCCGAGCGGCCCGCTCTTCAGCTTCTTCAGCGACGGGAAGCGGCGGGCGATCGCCGCGCCGTGGTCGCGCTTCCACAGGGCGCCCTCGTGGCCGCGGTACGAGACCTCGACCTCGTCGGGGTGGTCGTACTCGATCGCGATCAGGTAGCGGTCGGTCACCCGGTACAGCTCGTCGAGCGCGCGGCCGAGGTCGTCCGGGCTGATGTGGATGAGCACGCCGCTGGTGAACGACAGGTCGAAGCAGCGATCGCGGAACGGCAGCGAGAACGCGGTGCCGGGCACGATCGTCAGCGACGGATCGGCGCGGCGCGCCCGCTCGATCGCGTAGGTCTGCGGCTCGACGCCCCACACCGCCGGCACGCCGGCCTCGGTCAGGTAGCGGAGGTTCCAGCCGACGTTGCAGCCGACCTCGAGCGCGCGCCGGACGTCGAGGCCGGCGACGATGCGCCGCCAGGTCGTGATGCGGGCGGGCCGCTCGACGTCGTTGCGGTCGGTGTAGTGCTGGCCGAACGAGGAGCGCCACAGCGCGAGCTGCGGGGTCTCGGTGGCGGGGACGGTGGCGGGCTCAGAGGACGTGGACACGGCGGGGCCTCCACAGATAGCGGACGAGCGGACGCGCAGCCGCGGAGGCGGATGCGGAAGGAGGGGACGACGAAGACGACGACGGAGACGACGACGAAGACGCCGACGAAGACGACGCCGACGCCGCCGCCGGAGACGCCTCCGGCGCGCTGTCCGGCTGGCGGACGAAGCCGGCCGCCTCGAAGGCCGCCCGGCTGGCATGGTTGTCGGACAGGACCTCGGCGACGACCGGCCCGCCGTCGGCGGCGCAGGCCAGCGTGATGACCCGGCGGCCGAGGCCACGCCCGCGCGCCGACGGATCGAGCACGATCGAGATGCGGCCGGGCGGCAGGTCGCTGCGGCTCGCGCGCCGCGGCCGATCGCC
>DASZXE010000697.1:0-12053 GCA_035546475.1 Kofleriaceae bacterium | reverse complement strand
GGCGCGCCGGATCGCGCGGCGGCAGCGGGCACGCCTTCGGCGCGCAGCCGTCGAGCGCCACCGCCGCCAGCGCCACCGCGGCCACCGCGAGCGCCGCGCGCCGCACCGTCAGGCCCAGTCCAGCGCCGGGCAGGGGAAGCGCGTCCCCGCCGGGAACCGCAGCCCGAAGCGGGTCGCCAGCACCTCGAGCAGCTCGTCGGGATCCGCGATCCGCGTCGTCGTCGCCTGGCCGGCGCGATCGCGCACCGACAGCTCGCGGTTCACCAGCGTCAGCCGGCCCTCCTCGGTCGCGCGCGCCACGATCAGCCGATCCTTGAAGTGCGACCGCGGGTGCGCGCTCGTGTACCAGTTGGCGACGACGCGATCGATCTCCGGCATCTCCTCGAGCGTGAACTCGCAGACGTCGTGCCACGCGCCGCCGTACCGCACCTGATGGTACAGCAGCGCCTCCGGGCCGCGCAGCGCCGGCCCGTGCCAGCGACCCTCGCGCACGATGCGGCGCGGCTCGTGCGGCGTCGCCTGCTCCTCCTCGGTGTCGAGGCGCAGCGCGGCCGTCGGCGACACCGCGCCGACGCCGACGTCCGCCAGCCACGGCGTGCCGTCGAGCTCGACCCGCACGAACAGGTGGGTGCGCGCCGGCAGGTAGTCGCGCGGCCGCTGCACGCGGACCCGCGCCGACAGCGGCACCGCCTGGTAGCCGAGCGCGCGCAGCACGTGCAGCAGCAGCGTGTTCTGCTCGAAGCAGTAGCCGCCGCGCCGCGCGTGGACGAGCTTCTGCTCGACCGCCTCCGGCTCGAGGTCGATGCCGCGGCCGAGCAGCACGTCGAGGTTCTCGAACGGGATCGCGCGCACGTGCGCGTGGACGAGCGCGTGCAGGTTCGCGAGGGTCGGCGCGCGCGGCCCGTCGAGACCGAGGCGCGCGAAGTACGCCGGCAGATCGGGCGAGAACGTCATCGCCACGGTTGTAGCGCGGGCTGCGACACCGCGTCCGTGCCGCGCGCGCCCACCCGGGCTCGACGTGGCGTAGGATGCGCGGCCATGAGCGGCAAGCTGCCCCAGAACTACGTCCTCCACGCGGTCGTCATCGCGCTCGTGCTGATCATCGCCATGGTCCTGTTCCTCCGGCACGCCTGGGGGAGCTGATGGCCGCGCTGCGACACGATCCTGTCGCAGCGCGCTGACCGCGCGCGCGCCGCTGTCAGCATCGATCGATCCTTGCCGCCGTTGCGAGCCGTCAGACGCGCGGCGCACAGTCCGGGCGCGCCGCGCACGCACGCGCGACCGGGAGGATCCGATGGCGAGCAACGACGGTCGATTCGTCTGGCACGAGCACCTCACCCCCGACCCGAAGGCGTCGATCGCCTTCTACACCGAGGTCGTCGGCTGGAAGACAGAGGCCTTCGGCGACGGCGGCTACCAGATGTGGGCGAGCGCGCAGGGGCCGATGGGCGGCGTGATGGCGCTCCCCGACGAGGCCATCAAGGCCGGCGGCCGCGCGAGCTGGATGGGCCACGTGCAGGTCGCCGACGTCGACGCGACCACCGCGCGCGCCGAGAAGCTGGGCGGCAAGGTCTGCAACCCGCCGACCGACATCCCGACGGTGGGACGGTTCGCGGTCGTCGCCGATCCGCAGGGCGCGACGATCTCGCTGTTCAAGCCGGGCGGGCCGATGCCGCTGCACGACGTCAACCAGCCGGGCGAGATCTGCTGGAACGAGCTGGTGACGAGCAACCGCGAGGCGGCGATCGCCTTCTACGGCGAGCTGCTCGGCTGGAAGATCTTCGACCACATGGACATGGGGCCGATGGGGAAGTACTCGATCTACGGCGTCGGTGACGTCCAGGTCGGCGGCATCATGGACACCCCGCCGGGCGCCGGCTTCCCGCCGACCTGGTTCTTCTACGCGGCGACGAGCGACCTCGACGCCGCGGCCAGCCGGGTGAAGGCGGCCGGCGGGTCGATCATGCACGGGCCGAGCGACGTGCCGGGCGGGCGCATCGTGCAGCTCATGGATCCGCTCGGCGCGGCGTTCGCGCTGCACCAGCAGGCGAAGAAGGGCTAGTCTCACCAGACGACGTCGAGGCCGGCGGCGCTCATCGCGCGGACGAAGGCGGCGCGGCCGGCGGCGTTGCGCAGGCGGACGCTGGCGGCGGTGTAGGTGCCCGGCGGCGACGGCGCGTCGGCGAAGTCGCGGTTCCACGCCAGGACGTCGGCGAGCGGCACGGTCAGGCCGACCTTGCGCGCGCGCGGCGAGATGCCGACCAGGACGGCGCCGACCAGGTGGCGCGGCGGGCGGGGCGCGCCCGGCGCCGGCGGGGTGGCCGGGCCCGGGCTCGCGGCGGCGTCGCCGAGGACGATCGTGAACGGGATGCGGTGGCGCGGCTGGCCGTCGACGAGGCCGAGCGCCGACGACGGCGGCAGCCCGTGCGACGAGGCGAGCTGATCGTCGTAGAGCTCGATCATCGTCGGCGAGAGGAGGACGGGCACGCGCGGGTGGCAGCGGAGGTCGCGCGCGTCGCAGTAGTGCGCGAGCTCGTCGGGGCAGGCGCGGGCGCCGTCCTCGGGCCGGCAGGCGGGACCCGTGGCGGCGGCCGGATCGGCGTCGGCGTCGCCGTCGGCGTCGGCGTCGACGAAGGCGCTGCGGATCGCCGGCTCGTCGGCGACCGCGGCGGGCGGGATGCCGTCGGTGAAGCCGCCGACCTCGAAGCGGAGCTCCTGGCCGGCGAGGTCGACCGAGCCGGAGGCGGGCGCCTCGAGCAGCTCGCGCGGGACGACCCAGGCGACCTCCGGCCGCGCGCGGATCGTCGCGATGACGGCGTCGTCGAGCTCGCCCCGGGGGCCGGGGCGGCCGGGCAGGCGGGGCACGACGTCCACGTCGACGGCGTCGTCGGCGCGCGCGCCGCGGCCGGGGCCGCCGAGCCGCGCGATGACGACGATCGCGGCGGCGGAGACGCCGAGGGCGCCGAGCGCGATCGCGGCCTTGGTCGACGCGCGCATTCAGGCCTGGGCCGGCGTGGCGGGGACGCGCGCGTGAACGGCGTCCAGCGGCGGACGCGCAGGATCGACGGCGGCGCGGTGCGAGCTCGGGTTCACGTGAGGCCAATGTAGCGCGGCGCTCGTTGGCGACGTCAGGGGCGCGTCGTACACCGGGGCGTGGTGAAGCAAGCCTCCACGGGCGGCGTCGCGATCGCGCCGGCGATGACGCCGCACGGCCGGCTCCTCTGCGTCGACGACGCGGAGGCGGTGCCGCTCGAGGCGGGGCTGGCGGCGAGGCTGCGCGACGGCTTCGCGGCCGGGCCGGGCGAGGGGCTGCTCGCGCTGGCGGGCATGGCCGCTGCCGCGATGCCGGCGGCGTGGGCGTACTGGCGCGAGCTGGCGACCCGCTACGTCGCCGCGGTCTGCCTGCGATCCGGCGATGGCGGCGACGCGGCCGCCGGCCCAGCGTCGCCGTCGCGGTCGCCGTCGCCGTCGCTGTCGATCGCCGCGCCGTCCGCGGACGAGCTGACCCGCGTCGCCGCCGCGGCACCCGCGATGACCGGCGGCGAGTACGTCACCGCCGACACGCTCGCGGCCCTGTGGAGCGCGCTCGACGCCGCGTTCGCCGCCGGCGTGGCCGCGTCGAACGGCTCGCTGCAGGAGTTCCTGCGCGCGCTCGATCCCGCGTGGCACCTCGGCGGCCGGGTCTACTTCAACCTCGCCGAGCACCGCGGCGACGACGAGGCGCCGTTCGCGTTCATCGCCACCTACACGATGACGCGGGCGGGCGGCGCCGCCCGGGCGCAGCACATCCCGCTCGGCCAGGCGCTGCGCGAGTACGCCGGCGAGGCCAACCGGGACAAGCTCCTGTCGTTGCTGGTGCCGGTCCAGCGCGCGGCCGACCAGTGCCCCTGGCTGCGCGCGCTCGTCGACGAGGGCGCGATCTTCCACGCCCTGCGGTGGACCGCCGCCGAGGCGTTCCGCATGCTCGGCGACGTCGCCGCGCTCGAGCAGGCCGGCGTGATCGTCCGCATGCCGGTCGGCTGGAAGGCGGGGCGGCCGGCGCGCCCGAAGGTGACCGCCACCGTCGGTGCGAAGCCGCCGGCCGGCGTTGGCCAGGAGGCGCTGCTCGACTTCCGCGTCGACCTCACCCTCGACGGCGAGCCGCTCGCGCCGGGCGAGATCGAGCAGCTCCTCGCCGCGACCGACGGCCTCGCGATGCTGCGCGGCCGCTGGATCGAGCTCGACCGCGAGAAGCTCGAGGCGACGCTGCGCCACCTGCGCGAGGTCGAGCGGCGCGCGGCCGCCGACGGCCTCGCCTTCGCCGAGGCGATGCGGCTCCTCGCCGGCGCCGACGTCGGCGCGCCCGCCGAGGCGCGCGTGGATCCGGCGTGGACCGGCGTCGTCGCCGGCCCGTGGCTCGACGAGCTGCTGCGCGGGCTGCGCGCGCCCGACGGCATCCGCGGCGCGCTGCCGGGCGACGAGCTGCGGGCGACGCTCCGGCCGTACCAGCAGGCGGGCGTGCGCTGGATGCACCTCTTGTCGTCGCTCGGGCTCGGCGCCTGCCTCGCCGACGACATGGGCCTCGGCAAGACGATCCAGGTGCTCGCGCTCCTGCTCGTGCGGCGGCGCGAGGCGAAGGCGCGGCGGCCGAGCCTGCTGGTCGCGCCCGCGTCGCTCCTCGGCAACTGGGCCGCGGAGCTCGAGCGGTTCGCGCCGTCGCTGCGCGCGCTGGTCGTCCACCCGTCGGCGATGCCGGCCGCGACGCTGGCCGCGCTCACGCCCGCCGCGCTCGACGCCGATCTCGTCATCACGACGTACGGCACGCTCCACCGGGTCGCCGCGCTCGCGCAGACGAGCTGGGACCTGCTCGTCGTCGACGAGGCGCAGGCCATCAAGAACCCGGCCGCGCGGCAGACGCGCGCGGTCAAGCAGCTCGCGGCGCGCGCCCGCATCGCGCTCACCGGCACGCCGGTCGAGAACCGCCTCGGCGATCTGTGGTCGATCTTCGACTTCGTCAACCCGGGGCTGCTCGGCTCCGCGCGTCAGTTCACGGCCTTCACCAAGCAGATGATCGAGCGCAAGTCGGACGGCTCGGGGCCGTACGGGCCGCTGCGCGAGCTGGTGCGGCCGTACCTGCTGCGCCGGCTCAAGACCGATCGCGCGGTGATCGCCGACCTGCCCGACAAGACCGAGGTCCAGGCGCTGTGCAGCCTGAGCAAGCGGCAGGCGGCGCTCTACCAGCAGGCGGTCGAGGCGCTCGCCGACGAGCTCGCGCGCGGCAAGGCCGAGGGCATCGAGCGCAGGGGGCTCGTGCTCGCGTTCCTCATGCGCTTCAAGCAGCTCTGCAACCACCCGTCGCAGTGGCTCGGCGACGGCGGCTGGGCCGAGGCCGACAGCGGCAAGCTCGCCCGCCTGCGCGAGCTGTGCGAGGTGATCGCGTCGCGCCAGGACAAGGTCCTCGTCTTCACGCAGTTCCGCGAGGTGACGGCGCCGCTGGCCGGCTTCCTCGGCGGCGTGTTCGGGCGGCCGGGGCTCGTGCTGCACGGCTCGACCGCGGTCGGCGCGCGCAAGGAGCTGGTGCGCCGCTTCCAGGAGGACGAGTCGATCCCGTTCTTCGTGCTGTCGCTCAAGGCCGGCGGCACCGGCCTCAACCTGACGGCGGCGAGCCACGTCATCCACTTCGATCGCTGGTGGAACCCGGCCGTCGAGGACCAGGCGACCGACCGCGCGTTCCGCATCGGCCAGAAGCGCAACGTGCTGGTGCACAAGCTGGTGTGCCGCGGTACCGTCGAGGAGAAGATCGACGCGATGATCGGGCGCAAGCAGAAGCTGTCGCGCGAGCTGCTGGCGGCCGGCGACGAGGTCGACCTCACGTCGCTGCCGGACGCCGAGCTGATGCGGCTCGTCGCGCTCGATCACCGGGCGGCGATGGGGGACTGATGGCGCGCTGGAGCTACGGCGGGTTCGCGCCTTACGTCTCGGTCGCCGAGCGGCAGCGGCGCGCGCAGGCCGAGCTGGAGAAGCTGCGCAAGAAGGGTCACCCGGTGTCGCCGGTCGTGATCGAGGGGCGCAAGATCGCGACCAGCTTCTGGGGCAAGGCGTGGTGCGAGAACCTCGAGGGCTACGCCGACTTCGCGTCGCGGCTCGGGCGCGGGCGGACGTACGTGCGCAACGGGTCGGTCGTCGACCTGCAGGTGGCGGCGGGCGAGGTCGAGGCGCGGGTCGCGGGCAGCGCGCTGTACCGGACGCGGGTGACGGTGAAGGCGGTGCCGGCGCCGCGGTGGGCGGCGCTGCGGCGCGACTGCGCGGGCGGCATCGACTCGCTGGTCGAGCTGCTGCAAGGGCGGCTGTCGCAGGCGGTGATGGAGCGGATCTGCCGGCGGGAGGAGGGGCTGTTCCCGACGCCGCGGGAGATCGACTTCGACTGCTCGTGCCCCGACTTCGCGTCGATGTGCAAGCACGTGGCGGCGGTGCTGTACGGGATCGGCGCGCGGCTGGACGAGGCGCCGGAGCTGCTGTTCACGCTGCGGGCGGTCGACCACGGCGAGCTGATCGCGCACGTGGCGAAGGACCTGCCGCTGGCGACGCGAGCGCTGGACGCACGGCGCGTGCTGCCGAGCGACGGCCTGGCCGAGCTGTTCGGGCTGGATCTGGTGATGGAGGTGGCGCTGCCCGCGGAGGAGCCCGCGGCCGCGGCGAAGACGGCGGTGAAGGCCGCGGCGAAGACGGCGGCGAAGGGGCAGGGCAGGGTGGCGGCCCGGAAGCCGGCTGCGGTCGCCGCGAAGGCGCCGGCTGCGACCGCCGCGAAGGCGTCGGTTGCGACCGCCGCGAAGGCGCCGGCGAAGCCGAGGACGAAGGTGTCAGCCACCCGCGGGACGCCCGCGCCGGCCGCGACGGGTGCGCGCCGCTGACGACGAGCGGCCTCGGGGCCGATGGCACCTGTTGTGCAATGGCGGTCGGCGGCTCAGAAAGGAGCAACCTTCCCATGCGTAACATCAAGGCTCTCGTCATCGCGTCGGCTCTCGCTCTCCCGTTCACCGCCTTCGCGGCGCCGGACACGAAGCCGGCCCCGACCCCCACCGCCCCCGCCGATCCGGGCTCGGGCTCCGACCAGGCTGCGCCGACCGATCCGGGGACGACCGCCAAGCCCGCGAAGCCGGTCAAGCACAAGTCCGCCAAGAAGCCGTCGAAGAAGCCGGCCCCGAAGACCCCGTGAGCTCGTTCCGGGGCTGAAGCGCCCCACCGCCTCGATCGTACCCGACGACGATCGAGGTTCCGACCCCGTCCACACGGGTGTCGGGCCCTGGGCCTCGGGGTGGAATCGCCGGCGAGGAGGGAGCATGACCTGCTCTCGCCTCGCATTCGTGCGTGCCGGCGACCCTTGCTCCTTTACTCGAGGCCCGGGGCCGGGCACCTGCCCGGCAGATCGGCGCCACCTGCGCTGATCCCGTTCGCTGGCCGCTGGCTGCTGCCCGGCAGATCCGCGCCGCCTGCGCTGATCCCGTTCCCGCTGGCCGCTGACGCTGGCTGTTGATCGGCCGGCGGCCGCCGCGCCTGTCGCGCTCACGCGTCTTGCGCGTCTCGCGTCGCGTCCCCGTTCGGCGCCTCGCCGACGCGTCCGTCCGCGCCGCGTCGACGTCACGTCGTCGGCGGCATGCCGAGGCAGACGCAGGCCACGTCGACGAGCACGTCGAGGTCCACCGGCTTGTCGAACATCACGATGCCCAGGCGCGACGCCTCCGCGTGCGTCGCCTCGTCGCCGAACGCCGTCATCAGGATGACGGGCAGCATCCAGTCCACCTGGCGCACCAGCCCGGCGATCTCGAGGCCGGTCACGCCCGGCATCCGCACGTCGGAGATGACCAGCTCGCCGG
Organism: Kofleriaceae bacterium; assembly: GCA_035546475.1. Lineage (GTDB taxonomy): Bacteria > Myxococcota_A > Polyangia > Haliangiales > Haliangiaceae > UBA2376. The sequence goes on along the minus strand of DASZXE010000697.1, from coordinate 4,200 downwards.
CCGGCGGCGGATCGACGCCCCGCTCGATGATGAGCTGCGCCAGCTCCATGCCGTTGCGCGCCTCGAGCACCGTGCAGCCGCGCCGGGCGAGCATCGTCCCGAGCAGCCGGCGGAGCTCCTCGTCGTCCTCCGCGAGCAGGACCACCCTCGGCGGGGCCGCGCCGACCTCGGCCGCCCCGTCCGTCCCCTCCGGCAGCCCGTCCGCCGCTTCGGGTTCGGAGGGCTGGCCTGGGTCGGGCGCGGGCGGATGGCTCATGGAGACCTTCGCGATGACGGGGCAGTTCGCCCCACGGGGCAGTTCGCCCCGCCCCGTCGAGGGGCGTCCGGGGATGTCCGGAGCATCAGGGGGCGACGGCGTGCTCTCCCGGTCGGAGCAGCGCGCAGGCCGCCGCGGTCAGGTCGTCGAGGTCGACCGGCTTGTCGAACACCGCGGCGGCGCCCAGCATGTGGGCCTCGTCGTGGACCTCGCGCGAGCCGAAGGCGGTCATCAGGATGACCGGGACCGTCACGTTGGCGCGGCGGAGCAGCCGCAGGACGTCGAGGCCGGAGCGGCCGGGCATGCGCAGGTCGGAGATGACCAGCGACGCCTGGCGGTGCTCCGGCGCGATCGGCTCGACCGTGTGCTCGACGACCAGCTCGACGAGCTGCGTCCCCGTCCGCGCCTCGACGACGTCGCAGCCCTGGCGGCGCAGCTTGCGGGCGAGCAGGCGGCGCAGCTCGTCGTCGTCCTCCGCCAGCAGCACCACCGGCAGCTCGCTCTGCACCGATGACACCTCGGGAGCGCGGCGCATGCGCGCAGGTGCTGCACCGGCCGTGCCAGCGTGGCGCGCGTCACCGGGCGGTGCGCGTCGCGTGCTATCAGGCGGCATGCGCGTGCTCGTCACCGGCGGCGCCGGCTTCCTCGGCATCAACCTGGTGCGACGGCTCCTGGCCCGCGGCGACGACGTCGTGTCGCTCGACCGCGAGCCGTTCACCTACCCCGAGCGTGGAAGGATCACCGAGGTGCGCGGCGACATCCGCGCTCGCGCCGACGTCGACCGCGCGGCCGCGGGCTGCCAGGCGGTGGTCCACGCGGCCGCCGCGCTGCCGCTCTACGCGCCGGCCGCCATCCACACGATCGACGTCGACGGCACCCGCGTCGTCCTCGAGGCGGCGCGGGCCGCGGGTGCCGCGCGGGTCGTGCACATCTCGTCGACGGCGGTCTACGGCGTCCCCGACCACCACCCGCTCGTCGAGGACGATCGCCTCCACGGCGTCGGGCCGTACGGCATCGCGAAGGTCGAGGCCGAGGAGGTCTGCGTGCGCGCGCGCGCGGCCGGGCAGGCCGTCACGATCCTGCGACCGAAGTCGTTCGTCGGGCCCGAGCGGCTCGGCGTGTTCGCGCTGCTCTACGAGTGGGCCCGCGAGGGCCGCGACTTCCCGATCCTCGGGCGCGGCGACAACCGCTACCAGCTCCTCGACGTCGAGGACCTGTGCGACGCGATCGTGCTGGCGCTGACCGCCGGCGCCGAGGCGGCGAACGCGACCTACAACCTCGGCGCCGCCGAGTTCACGACGCTCCGCGAGGACTTCCAGGCCGTGCTCGACGAGGCGGGCCACGGCGGGCGCATCCGCTCGCTGCCGGTGGCGCCGGCCCTGTGGACGCTGCGCGCGCTCGAGCGCCTGAAGCTGTCGCCGCTCTACCCGTGGATCTACGAGACGGTCACCGAGGACTCGTTCGTGTCGATCGACCGCGCGGTGGCGCGGCTCGGCTGGCGCCCGCGCTTCTCGAACCGCGACGCCCTCGTGCGCAACTACCGCTGGTACCTCGCGCACGCCGGCGCGCTCGGTGCCGCCGGTGTCACCCACCGCGCGCCGTGGAAGCAGGGCGCGCTGGCGCTGGCCAAGGTCGTCTTCCCCGCGCGCGCGTGACGCACGGGCGCGCGACGCGCGGTCAGGTGTCGCCGAGCCCGTACGCCTTCAGCCGGCGGTACAGCGTCTTGCGGTCGAGCCCGAGGATGGCGCTCGCCTGGCTGCGGTTGCCGCCCACCGCCTGCAGCACGTGCAGGATGTAGCGGCGCTCGACCTCCTCGAGCGACGTGAGCGTCGCCGGATCCGCGCCGGCGACGACGATGTCGGTCGGCGTGTACGACCGGATCCGCTCGGGCAGGTCCTCGACGGTGACGTTGTCGAAGCGGGCGAGGGCGACCGCGCGCTCGATCGCGTTGGCCAGCTCGCGCACGTTGCCGGGCCAGTCGTACGTCGCGAGCCGCTCGGCGGCGGCCGGCGTGAAGCCGGTGACCGGCTTGTCGAAGCGGCGCGCGGTCTCGGCGAGGAACCGCTGCGCGAGCAGCAGGATGTCGCCGCCGCGCGCGCGCAAGGGCGGCAGCGCCAGCGGAACGACGTTGATGCGGTACCAGAGGTCCTCGCGGAACGCGTGCTCGTCGATCGCGCGCTCGAGGTCGCGGTTCGTCGCGGTCACCAGGCGGACGTCGAACGGGACCTCGGCGTCGCCGCCGAGCGGGCGCACCTTGCGCTCCTGCAGCGCGCGCAGCAGCTTGGCCTGCAGCCCGAGCGGCAGCTCGCCGATCTCGTCGAGGAACAGGGTGCCGCCCGACGCCTGCACGAACAGGCCCGGCTTGTTGCCGCGCGCGTCGGTGAACGCCCCCTTCACGTGGCCGAACAGCTCGTTCTCGAGCAGGTGCTCGGGCATCGCGGCGCAGTTGACGGCGACCAGCGGGCCGGCGGCGCGGCGGCTGCGCCGGTGGATCGCCCGCGCGACCAGCTCCTTGCCGGTGCCGGTCTCGCCGGTGATGGCGACGGTGGCGTCGGTCGCCGCGACGCGGGCGATCACCTCGAGCACGTCGCGCATCGCGGCGCTCTGGCCGATCAGCTCCGGCTCGTCGTCGGCGGCGACCTGGCGGCGCAGGCGGACCAGCTCGTCGGTGAGCTGGCGGTGGCGGACCGCGCGGCCGACCGCGAGCGCCAGCGCGTCGAGCTCGACCGGCTTGGCGATGAAGTCGTAGGCGCCGGCCCGGATGGCGCCGATCGCGGCCTCCATGCTGCCGAACGCGGTCAGCACGATCACCGGCAGGCCGGGGCGGTTGGCGACCACGCGCTCGGTCAGCGCGAGGCCGCTCATCCCCTGCATGTTGAGGTCGGTGATGACGACGTCGACGTCGTCCTCGGCGAGCGCCGCGAACGCGCGGTCGCCGGCGGCCGCGGTGGTGACCGCGAAGCCGCGGCGGGTCAGGCCGCGCTCGACGAGCGCCACCATCTCGGGGTCGTCGTCGACCACCAGCACGCGCGCGGTCATGGGCAGGGAAGGTATACCGAGAACCGGCTGCCCTTGCCGACGGTGCTGTCGACCTCGACCCAGCCGCCGTGGTCCTGGACGATCCCGTGGACGACCGACAGCCCGAGGCCGGTGCCCTGGCCGACGTCCTTGGTCGTGAAGAACGGCTCGAAGATCCGCTCGCGGACGGCGGCCTCCATGCCGCGCCCGTCGTCGACGACGTCGATCACCGCCCAGCGGGCGCGCTCGGTGCCGGCGGTGCGCTCGGTGGGTGGCGGGGTCGCCATCTTCTCGCGGACGGTCACGATCACGTGGCCGCCGGGCGGCGTGGCGTGGATCGCGTTGACGACCAGGTTCGTCACCACCTGGGTGAGCTGGCCCTCGTCGGCGCGCGCCTCGATCGACGGCGCGCGGTCGCCGTCGGCGGGGCCGGTCAGCTCGACCGATGCCTTGCGCGCGGTGGTCGCGAGCAGCCGCACGACCTCGTCGCCGAGGCGGGTCACGTCGACGGTGCGGGTCGTCCGCTCGCCGCGGCGCGCGAAGTCGAGGAGCTGGCGGATGATCGTCGTGATCCGCCGCGACTGCTCGACGATGATGCGCGCGCTGTCGGCGATCTCGGGGCCCTCGACCTCGCCGCGCTGGATCATCTTGGCGCGCCCCTCGATCACGTTGAGCGGCGTGCCGAGCTCGTGGGCGATGCCGGCCGACAGCCGGCCGACCGTCATCAGCCGGTCGGCGTGGCGGAGCTGCTCGACGGCGGCGACCCGCGCGTCGCTCTCGCGCTTGATCTCCGCCTGCGCCTCGGCGAGCTCGTCGGTCATCGCGTTGATCTCGGTGGCGAGCGCGCCGAGCTCGTCGCGCTGGGCGAGGAGGACCGGCCGGGTGAAGTCGCCGCGGCCGACCCGCCGCGCCTTGTCGACCAGCGC